>CAXUIQ010000277.1:453-5747 GCA_964250815.1 uncultured Acetobacteraceae bacterium | reverse complement strand
ACCACCAGCACGTCGTAGGACAGGCCTTGGGTGAAGCGCGCGACCTCGGCGCCGATGGACACGTGGCCGGTGTCGGTGCGCTGCGCGCCGGGCGCGAAGGTCCAGGGCTTGTCGGCGGCGATGCGCAACTGGAACTTGCGGGCGGAGCGGCGGAGCGCGTCGGCGTAGTCGCGGTCGGCGTCGTGCGGTCCCTGCACCAGCAGCACGTTGCGCCAGCGCTTGATCGCCAGATACTGCATCAGCGCGTCCGCCAGCATCGCCCGGCTGGGCAGCAGGTGCAGCACCCGCGCCCGGCAATCGGGACCGCGCAGCCGGTCGTCCTCGGAGGTCGCGTCCAACAGGGTGGCGTCGCGCGCTTCCGGCAGGTCGGCCACTTGCAGCAGCAGGGACGCCGGCAGGTCGGCGACGATCACGCGCTCGCCCTCGGCCAGCATGGCGCGGGCCGCGGCCAGCACGGCGTCGGCGTCCGGCTCCAGCGATTCGTGGAGCGCAAAAGTCTGGTTGAGGAAGCGCCCGGTCGTCTGGTCGTCGGCCAGCGCCACGCGGGCGCCCTGCACGCCCTCGTCGGTGAGGGGCGGGTCCAGCGTCACCTGCGGGGCCGTGCGCTTCGGCATCAAGGCGAGATAGCCGATGCCCACCGTGACCGGCTCTGCCGCCGCGGCGGGGACGGGCAGCAGTGGGGCCAGGAGCAGCGCCAGCAGGAGTGCAGTCGGGCCGGAAGCTGCCGGCATTCGTTTCCTCCAAAAGCCGCATTGCGCAAGCGGCTGGATGGAGTGTGGGCCGTGCGCGCCGGCTTGTCAGCCCCTCCCGCAACGCCGCGACGGCATTGACAACCGGCGGCGGCGTGCGCGCATTGCCACCATCAAGAAACGCCTGGGGGAACGGTATGCAAAGCCGAACGCACATCCGACGCCGCACGCTGCTGTCGGCAGCGTTGATCGCCGCATCACCGGCGGCCACGGCGCACGCTGCCGCGTCGGTGGGCGCCATCCGCGTCGGCACGCTGCGCTTCGGCTCGGTCGCGTGGGAGCTGGACGTGATGCGGACGCACGGGCTGGACGCCGCCGCCGGCGTCGCCGTGGAGGCGGTCGAGTTCGCCGCGACCCAGGCGGCGCAGGTCGCGCTGCAAGCCGGGCGCGTCGATGCCGCCGTGCAGGACTGGCTCTGGGTGTCGCGGCAGCGGGCAACGGGCGCCGATTGGACCCTGTCCCCCACCTCGGGCGCGCTGGGCGCGGTGATGGCGCCAACGACATCGCCGGTGCGGACGGTGGCCGACCTGCGCGGACGGCGGCTCGGCGTCGCCGGCAGCCCGCTCGACAAGAGCTGGCTTCTGCTCCGCGCCTACGCGCAGCAGAAGCTCGGCCTCGACCTGGACGGGGCCGCCGACAAGAGCTTCGGCCCGCCCCCGCTGCTCGCGGAGCAGGTGACGGCCGGGCGGCTCGACGCGGTGCTGACCTACTGGCCCTTCGCCGCGCGGGCGGAGGCTTCGGGCCAGCGCCGGGTGCTGGCGATGGAGGACGCGGTGGAGGCGCTCGGCATCCCGCCGGGCGTGCCGTTCGTGGGCTGGGTGTTCTCCGACGCCTTCGCGGCGCGCAGCCCGGCGGCGGTGCAGGGCTTCGTCGCGGCGTCCGACCGGGCGCGGGCGATCCTCGTGACTTCCGACAAGGAATGGGAGCGGATCGCGCCGCTCACCGGCGCATCGGGGCCGGACGAACTCGCGCGGCTGCGCGACGCCTACCGGCGCGGCGTGCCGGAGCATTGGAACCTCCCGGCGGTGGCGCGGCTCTACGACGTGCTGGCGGAGGTCGGCGGCCCCGCCCTGGTCGGCCCGGCGGCGCACCTCGCGCCCGGCACGCTTTGGACGCCGGGTTGAGCATCATCCTGCGCAGCGCCTCCACGAGCGGCGGGAAAGCGGCGTCCCCGGCGGCGCCCAAGCAGGCATTGGCGGCTCAGTTCGCGAAGGCCTGCCTCAGCCCGTTCCGCATGGGCTGGGCCGCGCGCCTCCTTCCCGTGCTGGTCCTGCTCGCGGCGTGGGAACTGGCGGCGCGGCTGATCGGCAGCCGGCTGTTCCCGCCGGCCAGCACGGTGATGGCCGCCTTGGGGCAGGAGGCCGCGTCCGGGCGCTTGGCGCACAACCTGGGCGTGACCCTGGCGCGGGTCGCCGCCGCGTTCGCGGTCGCCATGGTGCTGGGCACGGCGCTCGGCGTGGCCATGGGGCGCTGGCGCCGGGTGGACCGGGCGCTTGACAGCTTCGTGACCGGCCTGCTGAACCTGCCGGCGCTGGTCGGCATCGTGCTGATCTACGTCTGGTTCGGGCTGAGCGAGGCGACCGCCATCGCCGCGGTCGCGCTCAACAAGCTGCCCAGCACCGCCGTCACGGTGCGGGAAGGCGCGCGGGCGCTGGACCAGGGGCTGATCGACATGGCGCACAGCTTCCGCATGGGCCGCGGCGCCATCCTGCGCCACGTCGTGCTGCCGCAGCTCTACCCCTATCTGTTCGGCGCGGCGCGCTCGGGCCTGGCGCTGATCTGGAAGATCGTGCTGGTGGCGGAATTGCTGGGCCGCAGCGACGGCGTTGGGTTTCAAATCCAGGTGTACTTCCAGTTGTTCGACGTGACCGGCATCCTCGCCTACACCCTGGCCTTCATCGTCGTGGTGCAGGTGATCGAATGGCTCCTGCTGCAGCCGCTGGAGCGGCGGGCCAACGCTTGGCGGTGATGCTGGAAGTCGAGGTCGCGCGCAAGGCCGTCCCGGCGCGCCCCGGCCCGCGCACGGTGATCGCGGACCTGCGCTTCGCGTTGGGGCGGGAGGAGGTCGTCGCCCTGGTCGGCCCGTCCGGCTGCGGCAAGACGACGCTCTTGCGCATCATCGGCGGGCTGGACGCCAAATACGAAGGCCGGATCGCCTGGGCCGGCGGCACGGCGCCCCGCATCGGCACGGTGTTCCAGGAGCCGCGGCTGCTGCCGTGGCGCACGGTGCGGCAGAACATCGCCCTGGTCCATCCGCCCGACCCGGCGGAGGCGGAGGCGCTGCTGGCGCTGCTGGGCCTCGCCCCCTACGCCGACCTGCACCCGCCGGCGCTGTCGCTCGGCATGGCGCGGCGCGCAGCCATCGCGCGGGCATTCGCCATCCAGCCGGCGCTCTTGCTGCTGGACGAGCCGTTCGTGTCGCTTGATCCCGCCATGGCGGAGCAGGGCCGGGCCGTGCTCAGGACGGCCTGGCACGTCCGGCGCTGCGCCGCGCTCCTGGTGACGCACGACCTGGCGGAAGCGGCCTCGCTTGCCGACCGCATCCTGCTGCTGTCCGAAGGGCCGGCCCGGGTGGTGCGGGAACTGGTGGTGCCCGAACGGAGCCGGCGGCTCGGGATCGCCGAGGGCGCCCGCGTCGCCGCCGCCCTTGCTTGAGGGTTCCCCCCTACTTGAGCGTTTCGAGATAGGCGATCAGGTTCGCCCGGTCGTCGTCCTTCTTGAGGCCGACGAAGATCATCTTGGTGCCGTTGACCACGCCGCGGGGGTCGGCCAGGTAGTGGTCAAGCGTCGCCTGGTCCCAGGTGACGTTGTAGTTCTTCATGGCCTCGGAATAGTTGAAGCCCTCGATGCTGTGCGACGGCCGGCCGACGATGCCGTGCAGGCTGGGGCCGATCTTGTTCTCGCCCTCCTTGATCGAGTGGCAGGCGGCGCACTTGTTGAACTGCGCCTTGCCGAGCGCCGGGTCGCCGTCCGCCCGCGCCGTGCCGGCAGTCAGGGCCACGGCTGCCATTGTCGCCAATCCCATCAGGTAACGCCCAGCTAGGTAACGCATCGTCTCTCCCCAGTCGCCATGCCGTGCCGGCGTTGGCCTCCGGGGGATTATGGGACCCTGCGGGTGAATGTCGAGGCCGGCGCGGCGCGGCCGCGACGCCGGATTTTCCGGCCGCCCCGTTCCCATGCCGCCGCCGGCACCGTAGGGTGGGGGGCGGCTCAAGAAGTTCAGGAGGAAGCGATGCCCGTGATGGCGGTGATGTATCCCGGCGGCGACGCCACCCGTTTCGACCACGACTACTACAAGGAAACCCACATGCCGATGGTGCGCCGCCTGTGGGGGCCGCTGGGCTTGCAGCACGATCAAGTGATGCGCGGCCAGCCGGCGCCGGACGGGGCGCCGCCGGCCTATGTGACCATGACGCTGCTGACCTTCGGCTCCATGGACGAGTTCAAGGCCGCCGCCGCCCAGCACGGCGCCGAGCTGTTCGGCGACATCCCGAATTTCTACGACGGCTCCCCGTCGATCGGCGTGTTCGAACCTGTGGCCTGAGCGATGGACACCAAAAGCACGCACGCCTGCTTCGGCGGCGCCATAGGGTTCCACAGCCATGTTTCCGCCGCCACCGGGACGGAGATGCGCTTCGGCGTCTATCTGCCGCCCCAGGCGCAGCGGGAGCCGTGCCCGGCGCTCTACTTCCTCGCCGGGCTGACCTGCACGGAGGAAACCTTCGCCATCAAGGCCGGCGCGCAGCGGTATGCGGCGGAGCATGGCCTCGTGCTGGTGATGCCGGACACCAGCCCGCGCGGCTTGGACCTGCCGGGGGAGACGGAAAGCTGGGACTTCGGCGCCGGCGCCGGGTTCTACCTGGACGCCACCGTGGCACCCTGGGCCGGGCACTACCGCATGGCGCAGTACGTGACGCGGGAACTGCCGGCGCTGGTCGAGGCCGAGTTCCCGGTGCGCCCGGACCGGCGCGGCGTGTTCGGGCACTCGATGGGCGGGCACGGCGCGCTGGTGACGGCGCTGCGGGAGCCGGAACGCTGGCATTCGGTCTCCGCCTTCGCGCCGATTGCCAACCCGGCGGCGGTGCCGTGGGGGGAAAAGGCGTTCACCGGCTACCTCGGCCCCGACCGGGCGGCCTGGGCGGCGTGGGACGCAAGCCTGCTGATGCGCGCCCGGGCGTATCCCGGGCCGATCCTGGTCGATCAAGGCGAGGACGACCAGTTCCTCAGGAGCCAACTGCACCCGGAAGCGCTGGAAGCCGCGGCGCAGGCCTCGGGCCAGGACCTCCTGCTGCGGCGGCAGCCCGGCGACCACAGCTACTGGTTCATCCAGACCTTTGTCGGCGGCCACATCGCGCACCACGCGCGGCAACTGCTCGGGTGAGGCGATGCGCCCAGTGATGTGCCCTGTGATGCGTCTGGCCGTGGTCCTGCTGGCGCTGTCCGCCGCCGTGCGTCCGGCTGCGGCGCAGGAGCGCATGGCGTTCTGGAACCTGACCTCCTCCACCATCACGGACCTGGCCATGGCGCCGGCCGGCCCGGACGGCG
>CAXUIQ010000277.1:0-443 GCA_964250815.1 uncultured Acetobacteraceae bacterium | reverse complement strand
CCCCCCCCCCCCCCCCCCCCCAACCCCGCCCGCCCGCCCGCGCCGCCCCCGCCCCGCGCCCCCCGGCCCCGGGGCCGTTCGGCCCCAACCAGTGCGCCAACGACCCGGACGGCGCCGTGGACCATGACGAGCGGCTGCGCCTCCTCGGCATCAAGCCCGGCCGCTACGACGTGCGCCTGGCCACCAAGCCCAGTGCCGCCAAGCCTGGGCGGGTCTGCACCGTGCGCAACGTGCAGGTGAAGGGCGGCGGCAAGTATTCGTTCTCCCTGTCCGACAGCGACCTCGTGGATTGCAAGTAGGGCGTACTCCGGGCGGACGCCGGGCTGCCCAAGGCTCAAGCAAGCGAAGGCTGCAGGAAGGACCAAGCCGGATGCCGTGGCTCATGGGCCGCGGCCCGGCGCGTGCCGGGCTGCTGATCGCGCTGTTGCCGGCAGCGGTGGCGC
>CAXUIQ010000276.1:0-5759 GCA_964250815.1 uncultured Acetobacteraceae bacterium | reverse complement strand
GATACTGGCTGCGCGGGTCCTGCATGGCGGGGCGGTCGGGCATCGGCGTGGCTCCTGGTTGGGTGGGTCGGGCAACGCATGCTGCCGGCTGCCTACGTGCCGGCCACGCCCGCGTTCCGCGCGGCGCACACTGGTGCCCATCACGCTGCGGTCAACGCGGCCAGGCCCGTTCCCTGCGGAACGCGCGCGCGGGCGCGCACCATCTGGGAAGGGAACGGCCTGGATTGCCTCCACAACGCAGCGATGGAAAGCTCCCTCCCTTGTTGAAGAAGGAGCACGTCCGCCGGGGCGGCTTCCGCACACGCGAGGCGGACAGGATGGGCGAGGTTGCCATGGCGATCGCCGCATGGTGCTCTGATCCTATCCCTCTACGCTTAGGGGGCGTCCACCAAGGGCGTTCCCACCCGCGACCACGGCCGGGCTGGGAGCGCACGAACCGATGTTGAGAAGGGCTGACCCATGGCCGAGACCGTAGGAGACTTCGTTTGGCGCCGCCTCAAGGAATGGGGCGTGGGCCGGGTGTTCGGCTACCCCGGCGACGGCATCAACGGCCTGATGGGCGCCCTGGACCGGCGGGGCGGCGACATCGACTTCGTGCAAGTGCGGCATGAGGAGATGGCCGGGCTGATGGCCTGCGCGACGGCGAAGTTCTCCGGCAAGACGGGGGGCGAGGTCGGCGTGTGCGTCGCCACTTCCGGACCCGGCGCCATCCATCTGCTGAACGGGCTGTATGACGCCAAGCTCGACCACCAGCCGGTGCTGGCCATCGTCGGGCAGCAGGCGCGCTCGGCCATCGGCTCCAACTACCAGCAGGACGTGGATCTGCAATCCCTGTTCAAGGACGTGGCCGCCTATGTGCAGACCGCCAGCACCGCGGCGCAGGTGCGCCACCTGATCGACCGCGCCTACCGCATCGCCAAGGCGGAGCGCACTGTCGCCTGCGTCATCATCCCCAACGACCTCCAGCTTGAGCCGATGGAGCAGCCGTCGCGCGAGCACGCGATGACCCATTCCGGCGTGGGCTTGGACCAGTCGCCGGTGGTGCCGGACGCGGCGGCGCTTGCCCGCGCGGCGGCGGTGCTGAACGAGGGCAAGCGCGTGGCGGTCCTGGTCGGCGCGGGCGCCATCGGCGCCGGGGACGCGGTGATGGCAGTGGCGGAGCGGCTGGGGGCGGGCGTGGCCAAGGCGCTGCTCGGCAAGTCCGCCGTGCCGGACACGGTGCCATACTGCACCGGATCGATCGGCGTCCTGGGCACGGAAGCGAGCTGGGAGCTGATGCAGGGCTGCGACACCTTGCTGATGGTGGGCAGCGGCTTCCCCTACACCGAGTTCCTGCCCAAGGAGGGCCAGGCGCGCGGCGTGCAGGTGGACCTCAAGCCCGCCATGCTTGGCCTGCGCTACCCGATGGAGGTGAACCTCCTCGGCGACGCGGGCGCGACTTTGCAGGCGCTGCTCCCCTTGCTGCACGCCCGCGAGGACCGGGCCTGGCGCGACAAGATCGAGGCGTCGGTCGCGAGCTCCTGGCAGCAGGCCGAGGCCCAGGCGCGGCAGCCGGCCGACCCCATCAACCCGCAGCTTGTCGCGTGGGAGCTGTCGGAGCGCCTGCCGGACCGTTGCATCGTGACGGCGGACTCCGGCACCAGCAGCGTGTGGTATGCGCGCGACCTGCGGTTCCGGCCGGGAGTGGCCGGGTCGGTGTCCGGCACGCTGGCCACGATGGGCTCTGCCGTTCCCTACGCCATCGCCGCCAAGTTCGCCCACCCGGACCGGCCGGTGGTGGCGCTGGTGGGCGACGGCGCGATGCAGATGAACGGGCTGACCGAGCTGATCACCATTGCCAAGTACTGGCGCCGCTGGGCCGACCCGCGCCTGGTCGTGCTGGTGCTGAACAACCGTGACCTGGCCTATGTGACCTGGGAACAGCGGGTGCAGGCGGGCGACCCGAAGTTCGACGCGGCGCAGCAGCTTCCGGACCTGCCCTATGCCGGCATTGCCGAGCTGATGGGCCTACGGGGCATGCGGGTGGAGGCGCCCGAAGGCGTCGGCCCTGCCTGGGCCGAGGCGCTGGCCGCCGACCGGCCCGTGGTGCTGGACATGGTGACGGACCCGAACGTGCCGCCGCTGCCGCCGCATATCACCCTGAAGCAGGCCCGCACCTTCGCCCATGCCTTGTTCACCGGCGAGCCGGACACCGCGAGCGTTCTGGCCAACACGGCGCGGGAGATGGTGGCCGCGCTGCTGCCGGTCGGCGGCAAGGGCTGAGCGGGGCTGGGACGCTGTTGCACGGACCGGGCCGGTGGCGCTGCAGGCCAAGCCTATGCAGGTGTCTTGCCCGTCGTGGTCCCTGGACGCCCGCGTGTTGCGCCGGCCCTGCTACCCAGGATGTCGAGCGCCATCCCGTTGATGCGGGCCAGCGTCTCGGCGCGGCTGTCGGCGCGCTGCACCGGACCCATCTGCGCCGCGGCGACGGTGACGGTCCGCGCCATCTCAGCGCGTTCCCCGGGCGACGAAGCGGCCGGTGCCGGGCCGGGCCAGCACGGTCTCGCCGTCCCACACGACCTGGCCGCGCAGCAGCGTCGCCGCCACCCGGGCGCGCATCGGGCGGCCATGGTAGGGCGACCAGCGCAGCTCCGGGCGGTCCTGGATCGAGGCCTCGTCGAAACGGAAACCCCCGGGTTCCAGCACCAGCAGGTCCGCGTCCTTGCCCGGCGCGATGGACCCCTTGCGCCCGTCCAGCCCATGGTGCCGCGCCGGACGCTCGGCGCAGTAGGCCGCCATGACCGTGGGCGGCAGGCCGCGTTCCGCCAGCAAGGTGTACACCAGCGGCGCGAAGCTTTGCAGGCCGACCAGCCCGGCGCCGCAGGCGAAGATGTCGGCAAACCCCTTGCGGTCTGCCGGCCAGGGAGCGTGGTCAGTGGAGACGTAGGCCACCTGGCCCGCCAGCAACGCCGCCCACATCCGCTCCACCTCCGCCGCCGTGCGGAACGGCGGGTTGCACTTGCCGCGCCCGCCGAGGCGCACGAGGTCCTCCTCCGTCATGCAGAGGTACTGGATGCACGCCTCCCCGGTGGCCCGCCCGCCCGCGGCGCGGAACGTCTCGGCAATCGCGAACCCGCGGGCGACGGAGGAATGGGCGATGTGGACGTGCGCGCCCGTTGCCAGCCCGATCTCGAAGATCTCGTTGTCCGCCAGGGTTTCCGCGAGCGGCGGGCGGGTGCGGCAGTGCATGACCGCCTCCGTCCGCCCGGCGGCGCGGGCGTCCGCGGTTAGGCGTTCGACCAACTCCTGATCCTCGTTGTGCATGGACACCGGCAGCCCCGTGCGCGCGATGGCGGCAAACGCTTCGACCATGGTCGGGCGGTCGATGCGGGGGAAGCGCACCGGGTCATACTCGTAGGTCGAAAGCTTGAAGGAGCACACGCCGCCCGCCGCCAGCCCGGCGATCGCGCCGACCCCGCCGTGCTTGGCGATGGTCCCGTACAGCGCGACATCGACATGCGCGGTGCGGTCCACCCAGCCGACCTTCTCCGCCAGCACCTCCGCGCTCGTCACCGCCTGCGGCACGTCGTAGGGCATATCGACGCAGGTCGTGACGCCCCCGGCTGCGGCCGAGCGGGTCGCGCCCTCGATGCCAGGCCAGCCGATGGCGGAGCTGGTGTGCATGTGCCCGTCCACGAGGCCAGGCAGCACCAGCTTGCCGCCGTAGTCCAGCACCATGGCCGCTTGCGGGGCGGGGCCGGCGCCCACGGCGGCGATCCGCTCGCCCGCTATGGCGATCCAGCCATCCGGGATCACCTCCTCCGCCGTGACGATCGTGCCGCGGACTAGGCTATCGTGCATGGATCACCAACCTTCGACCGGCCTCACCCTATCGGGCCGGGCCGGCGCTGTGAACAGGCCGGCGCGGCGCTACGCCAGCAAGGCCCGTGCCTGGCCCAGCAGCGCGCCGCCCGGCCGGCGCAGCGCGTCCAGCACGGTGAAATGGTCGGCGCCGGGCACCGGCAGCAGGGCGCCGGGCCGGTGCTGGGCGGCGCGGAGGGCGTGCAGCGCGCGGCTGTCACCCACCAGCGCCGGCAGTTCGGCGCTGCCGTAGGCCACGCTCATCGGCTTGTCCGGCGCGGGCAGCCGCAGCGGCGACAGGGTGGCGACCTCCTCGTCGGTGAGCGACAGCTTTTCGTTCAGGTAGGTGTCGCGCAGCGGACCCAACTCGAACACGCCGGAGATGGGCAGGGCCGCCGCGACCGCCGGGTGGGACAGCGCCATGGCGGCAAGGTGCCCACCCGCCGACCAGCCCGCCGCCACGATGCGCCCGGCAATCCCATGCTCTGCGCCATGCCGGGCCAGCCAGTCGAGCGCCGCGTGGATCTGGCCGACGATGGTGGCCGGCGACGCATCCGGCGCCAGCGTGTAGCCCGGCAGCGCCGCAGACCAGCCGGACGCCAGCGCGCCTTCCATCAGCGCCGCCGCCCCTTCGCGGTCGTTGCGCTGCCAGTAGCCGCCGTGGATGAAAACGAGGCAGTCCGACCCGGGCGGCCCAGGGAACAGGTCCCAGGCTTCGCGCCGGGTGGCGCCGTAGGCGAGGTCCAGGTGCTGCGGGCGCTGTGCGCGGAACGCCGCGGAGTCCGCGCGCAGCGCCTCGACATAGGCGGGGCCGCCGGGGCAGGCGGCGGTGTTGTTGTAGGCGGCGTCCCGCTCCGCACGGCTCATGCGGCCCCAATCGGCTGTGCCCACGGCAACCTCCCTTCCCGATGCGGCAGCGCTACCGGGCCTGCCGCGCCCGAAGCTGCCCCTCAAACCGCGAGGCAGGCAAGGCCCTGGGCAAACGCCGGCACCCTCCGATACGCGATGTGCAGGCCGTCGCCGTGGCTGATCAACTGGAACCCGAGTTCCGACCACAGGGCGCGCAGGCTTTGCGCCGAGTAGATCGTCACGTGGCCGTTCCGCGGCGCGACATACCACCAGTTCACCCCCCGCTGCGCGAAGTCGCCGGGCTGCAGCAAGGTCGAGAACACGACGATGCCGTCCTCCTGGACCCGGGTGGCAACCTCGCGGATCGTGGCCCGGGGGTCGGGCGTGTGCTCCAGCACCTCGAAGCAGGTGACCAAGGGATACTGCCGCTCCGGCGCCACGTCGCACGCCGGGTTGAACGGGTCGTAAACCTCCGCGGCCATGCCGAACCGGGCAGCCAGCAGCGCCGCCAAGGCCCCGTCGCCGCCGCCGAAGTCCAGCACGTCGAGGCCCTGGCACGCCGGGCCGAACAGTGCGCCGATCAGCTCCGCCGAGGCGGCGGGGCGGCTGCCGGCGAAGTCCGGGTCCACGTCGGCGTAGCCCTCGTTGTAGATCCCGCGGCGGAAGTCCTCCCGATCCCAGCCGTCGAAATCGCCGGTGAACGCCAGCGCGCAGGCGGGGCAGCGGTGGTAGGTGACGGCCCGGCCAGACATCGGCAGCGCGGCCCGGCGCCGGTCCTCGCAGCTCTTGTTGAAATCGACCGATCCCAGGACCGGCGACGATGTGCCGCAAGCCTTGCACGGGCGGGGCGCCGGGGCGGTTGGGCGCGGCGCCGTCGCGGCGGGACGCGCGATGGGCTGACATGCGAGCGCCGCCAAATCCTGCCGGACCTCCGCGATCACCCCGCCCCAATCGTACGGCCGCTCCTGCCGGAAGATGCGCAGGCTGGGGTACCAAGGGCTGTCCGCGCGACCCAGCAGCCAACGCCAGCAGCCGCGGAAGCGGGACAGCAGCCAGACCGGCTTGCCCAT
>CAXUIQ010000275.1:0-5766 GCA_964250815.1 uncultured Acetobacteraceae bacterium | reverse complement strand
AAGCTGCGCGGCGTGCTGACCATCGCGCTGCTGCTGCGCTTCATGGACAGCTTCGTCATCTACACCGAGCCGTTCGTGCTGACCGGCGGCGGACCCGGCAACGCCACGACCTTCCTCAGCCAGTACCTGACCAAGCTCGCGGTCGGCTCCTTCGACGTGGGACCTGCGGCGGCGTTCTCGATCATCTACTTCCTGGTCATCCTGCTGTGGTGAGCTGGATCTTCTACACGGCGCTCAGCGCGGACGGGAGGGCGGAAGCATGAGGCGCGCCGTGGTGGCGCTGTACTTCGTGCTGCTGATGCTGCCGGTGTATTGGCTGCTGAACATGAGCCTGCGGCTCACGCCCGACATCCTTTCCCGCTTCGAGCTGGTGTCGAGCCATCCGACCCTCGCCAACTTCGCCCACATCCTCGGCGACCCGACCTGGTACCTCAGCTACGTCAATTCGCTGGAGTTCGTGACGATCAACGTGGTCGTCTCCGTCGGCGTGGCGCTGCCGGCGGCCTACGCCTTCTCGCGCTGCCGCTTCCTGGGGGACCGGCAGTTCTTCTTCTGGCTGCTGACCAACCGCATGTCGCCGCCGGCGGTGTTCCTGCTGCCGTTCTACCAGCTCTACTCCTCCATCGGCCTGTTCGACACGCCCTGGGCCGTGGCGCTCGCGCACTGCCTGTTCAACGTGCCGCTCGCGGTCTGGATTCCGGAAGGCTTCATGTCCGGCATCCCGCGGGAGATCGACGAGACGGCGGCGCTGGACGGCTACAGCTTCCCGCGCTTCTTCGTTTCCATCTTCCTGCCGCTGATCCGCGCCGGGGTGGGAGTGACGGCGTTCTTCTGCTTCATGTTCAGTTGGGTGGAGCTGCTGCTGGCCCGCACCCTCACCTCCACCGACGCCAAGCCCATCGTCGCGGCCATGACGCGGACCGTCAGCGCCACCGGCCTCGATTTCGGCCTGCTCGCCGCGGCCGGGGTGCTGACCATCGTGCCCGGCGCGGTCGTGATCTGGTTCATCCGCAACTACATCGCCAAGGGCTTCGCCCTGGGACGGGTGTAGTGGCGCTGCGCACGGGGGCGGCGCCGTGAAGTGGATGGCCTGGACCGGCCTGACCGGGATCTTCTTCGGCTGCATCGCCTTGGCGCTGGCCGGCATGACGACGTGGGAGGCGCTGGTGCCTTGCGTGCCGCGGCGCGGCCTGCTGCTGCTGCGGACCACCCGCGGCGACCGTCTGTTCATCGGCCTGCTGGCGGCGGCCTTCCTCAACCTGGCCTGGATCGGCTTCACCGAACTGAGCCAGTACTGGGCGCTGGGGCTGAGCGGCGCGCTTCTGCTGCTGGTCGGGCGCTACGGCTGACACGACGACTGCGGCCCGGCGCAGGTCCTGCCGGGTCGTCCGCTTGCACAGGACCGAGAAAAGGGACGCGACACCGATGAGCAACTTCGAGCTTTCACGACGGCAGGCGCTGGCGGGCGGCGCTGCCGCCGCCGCCGCGGCGACGGCCGGGCTGAGCGTGCCGGCGGCGGCCCAAAAGTGGATCGACAACGAGTTCCAGCCCTCGACGCTGTCGAAGGCCGACCAGATGAAGGAGATGCAGTGGTTCATCGACGCGGCCAAGCCCTACCAGGGCATGGACATCCACGTCGTGACCGAGATCCTGGACACCCACGTCTATGAAAGCCAGGTGCTGACCAAGGCGTTCAGCGAGATCACCGGCATCAAGGTCACGAGCGACTACATCAACGAGGGCGACCTGGTCGAGAAGCTGCAAACGGAGATGCAGTCCGGCCGCCCGGTCTATGACATGTACGACAACGACAGCGACCACATCGGCACGCACTTCCGCTACGGCGTGACCACGGTGCTGTCCGACTTCATGAAGGGCGAGGGCAAGGACGTCACCTTGCCGTCGCTGGACGTGGACGACTTCATCGGCAAGTCCTTCACGACGGCGCCGGACGGCAAGATGTACCAGTTGCCGGACCAGCAGTTCGCCAACCTCTACTGGTTCCGCGCCGACTGGTTCGCCCGGCCGGACCTGAAGGACCGGTTCAGCAAGAAGTACAACTACGAGCTGGGCGTGCCGGTGAACTGGTCCGCCTACGAGGACATCGCCGACTTCTTCACCAACGAGGTGAAGGAGATCGACGGGGTCCGCATATACGGCCACATGGACTACGGCAAGAAGGACCCCTCGCTCGGCTGGCGCTTCACCGACGCCTGGCTGAGCATGGCCGGCTCCGCCGACGTGGGCTTGCCGAACGGCCTGCCGGTGGACGAGTGGGGCATCCGGGTGGAGGACTGCCACCCCGTCGGCGCCAGCGTGGCCCGCGGCGGCGCGGTGAACAGCGCGGCGGCGGTGTACGCCACCGAGAAATACGTCGAGTGGCTGAAGAAGTACGCCCCGCCCGAGGCCGCCGGCATGACCTTCACCGAGGCCGGCCCCATTCCCGGCAACGGCGCCATCGCGCAGCAGGTCTTCTGGTACTCGGCCTTCACCAAGGCGCTGACCAAGCCCGGCCTGCCGGCGGTGAACGCGGACGGCACGCCGAAGTTGCGCATGGCCCCCAGCCCGCACGGCCGTTATTGGAAGCCGGGGATGCAGAACGGCTACCAGGACGTCGGCTCCTGGACGCTGATGAACTACACGGACCTCAAGCGGCGAAGGCGGCCTGACCGTACGGCCAGTTCTGCACCTGCAAGACCACTTCGCTCAGGAAGACCATCGTCGGCCTGACGCCGATCCGCCAAAGCGACATCATGAGCCAGGCGATGACGGACCTCGCGCCCAAGCTGGGCGGGCTGGTGGAGTTCTACCGCAGCCCGGCCCGCGTCGCCTGGACGCCGACCGGCAACAACGTGCCGGACTACCCGAAGCTCGCGCAGTTGTTCTGGCAGAACGTCGCGGTCGCCGTCAGCGGCGAGAAGACGGCGCAGCAGGCGATGGACAACCTGGCCTCCGACATGGACAAGGTGCTCGGTCGGCTGGAGCGCGCGGGCATGAGCAACTGCGCGCCGAAGCTGAACAAGGAGCAGCCTCCGGAATACTGGTATTCCAAGGGCACCGCTCCCTGGCCGAAGCTCGGCACCGAGAAGCCCAAGGGCGAGACGGTCGCGTATGAGCAGTTGCTCGACGCCTGGAAGCAGGGCCGGGCGATGTAGCGCCCCGGGGGGGGGGGGCCCCCCGGGGGGGGGGGGGGGGGCGGGGGGGGGCCCCATCCCCGGGGAGCAGCACGGGAGGGACTGGACGAGTGGCTTCACCGACGATCCTGGCGATCGACCAGGGCACGACCTCGACCCGCGCCATCCTGTTCAGCCGGGACGGCGCCGTGCTGCACGCGGCGGCGCGGCCGTTGCCGCAGATCTATCCCGGCCACGGCTGGGTCGAGCATGACCCCGAGGCCATCTGGGCAGACACGGCCGCCGTCTGCCGGGAGGTGCTGGCCCGCGCCGACGCGCCCGTGGCCGCCATCGGCATCACCAACCAGCGGGAAACCACGCTGGTGTGGGAGCGGCGCACCGGCCGGCCCATCCACAACGCGCTGGTGTGGCAGGACCGCCGCACCGCCGGCCGCTGCGCCGAGCTGGCCGCGGCCGGGCACGAGCCGATGGTCACAGAGCGGACCGGCCTGGTGATCGACCCCTACTTCTCCGCGACCAAGGTCGCCTGGCTGCTTGAGCACGCGGGCGCGATGGACGCGGCGCGGCGCGGCGACCTGGCTTTCGGCACCGTGGACAGCTTCCTGCTCTGGCGGCTGACCGGCGGGCAGGTCCACGCGACGGACGCGACCAACGCCGC
Source organism: uncultured Acetobacteraceae bacterium (assembly GCA_964250815.1). Classification (GTDB taxonomy): domain Bacteria; phylum Pseudomonadota; class Alphaproteobacteria; order Acetobacterales; family Acetobacteraceae; genus CAHJXG01. The sequence continues at coordinate 1,974 of CAXUIQ010000275.1, read as the reverse complement.
CCGCACCGGGCTGTTCAACATCCACGGCGGCGCGTGGGACCCGGACCTGCTGGACCTGTACGGCGTCCCCGCCGCCATGCTGCCGGAGGTGCGGGACAACGCCGCGGACTTCGGCACGACGCAGCCCAGCGCGATCGGCGCCGCCATCGCCGTCGGCGCGATGGCCGGCGACCAGCAGGCGGCGCTGGTCGGGCACGCCTGCTTCGCGCCCGGCGAGGTCAAGTGCACCTACGGCACGGGCGCCTTCATGATCGCGAACACCGGCCCGGCGCCGGCCGCGTCCGGCAACCGGCTGCTGACCACGGTCGGCTACCGCCTGCAAGGCGTCACGACCTATGCGCTGGAGGGCAGCATCTTCGTCGCCGGCGCCGCGGTGCAGTGGCTGCGGGACGGGCTGGGCCTGCTCCGCCACGCCGCCGAGTCCGCCGTCGTGGCGGCGGGCGTGCCCGACAGCGGCGGGGTCTATGTCGTGCCGGCGCTGACCGGCCTCGGCGCGCCCTATTGGGACGCGGAAGCGCGCGGGCTGATCTGCGGCATGGACCGCCAGGCCACCGCCGCCCACCTGGTCCGCGCCACGCTGGAAGCCGTGTGCTTCCAAACCCGCGACCTGATCGAAGCCATGCGGCGGGACGGCATCCCCGACATGCCCGTGCTGCGGACGGACGGCGGGATGACGGCGAACGATTGGCTGATGGGGCGCATGGCCGACCTCACGGGCTTGCCGGTGGAGCGGGCTGCCGTGGCCGAAACCACGGCGCTGGGCGCCGCATGCCTGGCCGGCTTGCAGGCGGGATTGTTCGGCTCGCTCGCCGACATCGCGCAGCGGCGCACGCCGGACCGGGCGTGGCAGCCCTCCGCGCCTGCGGCGGAGCGGGACGCGCTGTACGCCGGCTGGCAGGCCGCCGTGCGGCGGGCACGGTCGTAGCGCCGGTGGACATACGCTTCCGCTGCGACCCGGCCCTGGCGGACGCGCTGCCGCGGCCCCGGCTGGCGCGGCGGGCGCTGCCGGACTGGCTGCGGGCGATGCCGATGACGGCGCTGTCGGACATGCACGATGGCCCCGTCCGCACCGCGAAGCAGTGCCCGCCGCTGATCGACGCGATGCGGGCCGGCTTCGTCATGCCGCTGCCCTGCGACGTGCGCTACGCGGACGGCGCGTTCACTTGGGACTGGCCGCTGCCGCAGCCGAGGACGCCGGGCCACCCGCAGGCGCCCATCAGCTTCCATGCCGCGGCGCAGGTGCAGGGCGCGCCGTTCGGGGCGGGCAACCTCGTCAAGTTCATCGGGTTCTGGACGATCGAGCTGCCGCCGGGCTGGTCCCTGCTGGCGACGCACCCGCTGAACCGCGACGACCTGCCGTTCCGCACCTTGACGGGCCTGGTGGACAGCGACCGCTTCCACCAGGTCGGGCTGCTGTTCCCGGCGCGCTGGCTCGACCCGGCGTCCGCCTGCACCCTGCCGGCCGGGACCCCGGTGGCGCAGTGCATCCCGGTGCCGCGCGAGGCGCTGGAGCTGCGGTTCTCCGCCTTCGGCGCGGACGAGGCGGCGGCGTTCAAGGAGGTGGGGGATGCGGTCCTGGCGGGTCCGGGCGTGTACCGGAACCGGTATCGCGGCCGCGGTCGATAGCGTGCAGCTTCGCCCGCAGGGCGGCGGCGCTCAGCCAGACTTGGCCCGCGCGCCCGGCGGCCAACTCCTGGGCGATCCGGGGAAAGCTGGCCGGGTCGGCCGCATAGGCGCGGGCATAGGCTTGCATGGCCCCTCCGAGGTCGCCGGCGGCCTGCAACGCGCTGCCCAGGTTGTGCCAGGACGCGACTTGGCCGGGTGCTGCGTCGAGCGCGGCCCAGTAGGCGCCGATGGCCTCCGCCGGCCGCCCCGCCTCGTGCAGCGCGGCGCCGAGGGCGTGCAGCAGCGCGGCGGCGCCGGGGCGCACCAGGCAGGCGACGCGGAACAGCGCCGCGGCCTCGGCGAAGCGCC
>CAXUIQ010000274.1:0-5775 GCA_964250815.1 uncultured Acetobacteraceae bacterium | reverse complement strand
CGGATGTTCTCGCCGTCATAGACCCGCATCTTGGCGAAAGGGCGGGAGTTGGCGTGCGGCTTCAGCCGCGACAGCACGGCGAAGCGCGCCAGCATCTCCAACGTGTGCGGCGCGCAGGGCGCTTCGGCCAGGGCGGAACCGCTGATCAGCTTCTGGTAGATCAGCCCTTCCTCCGTCACCCGCAGGCAGTACGGCACCTTGACCACCGAGACGCGGTCGAGGAACGCCTCGTTGGTGCGGTTGTTGCGGAAGCTCTGCCACTCCGCCTCATTGGAGTGGGCCAGCAGGATGCCCCCGAACGGGATCGCGCCGATGTTCTCCGTGCCGAGATAGTTGCCTTCCTGCGTCGCGGTGAGCAGGGGGTGCAGCATCTTGATCGGCGCCTTGAACATCTCGACGAATTCGAGGATGCCCTGGTTGGCGCGGTTCAGCCCGCCGGAGAAGCCGTAGGCATCCGGGTCGTTCTGGCTGTAGGTCTCCAGCTTGCGGATATCGACCTTGCCGACCAGGGCGGAGATGTCCTGGTTGTTGTCGTCGCCCGGCTCGGTCTTGGCAATGGCGATCTGCTTGCGGCGCGACGGGTAGAGCTTGACCACCCGGAACCGCCCGATGTCGCCGTCCCATTCCTCCAGCCGCTTCAGTGCCCAAGGGCTGGTGATGCCGGTCAGCACCCGGCGCGGGATGCCGTACTGCTCCTGCAGGGGCCCGGCCATGGTTTCGGGGTCGAAGAGCCCGAGCGGGCTTTCGAACACCGGGCTGATCTCATGGCCGGCCTTGAGCACGTAGATCGGCTCCTGCTCCATCAGCGCCTTGAGCCGCTCGCCCAAGGACGACTTGCCGCCGCCGACCGGCCCCAGCAGGTAGAGCACCTGCTTGCGCTCCTCCAGCCCCTGCGCCGCGTGGCGGAAGAAGCTGACGATGCGCTCGATCGTCTCCTCCATGCCGTGGAACTCGGAGAACGACGGGTAGATGCGGACGGTGCGGTTGAGGAAGATGCGGCCGAGCCGGGGCGTGCGCGAGGTGTCCACCAGTTCCGGCTCGCCGATCGCCCGCAGCATCCGCTCGGCGGGGCTGGCGTAGCATCCGGGATCGTCACGGCACGCCGCCAGGTACTCGGAAAGGCTGAACTCCTCCTCCCGACGCTGGTCGCGAAGGGCGGCATGCAGGGAAAACACGTCGTAGTCTTTGAGCATCATGACACTCCCCAAAGGGGCCGGGCCGGCGAACACGGCGCCAGGCTCAGCCGCCAGCAGATCCACGCGACCGAAAACACAGTTGGGCGGTCTTTCCACCCCGGCAAGCGACGCCGAATCCTGCTGCGCCCGGCGACGCTACCTCCCTCCCGGCATCGAACGCACGTGAAACTTGCTCGCCCCGATTATAGCAAACCGCGTTTTCAAGCGTATTAGGAAACGTATGGCGAAATGATGGTGCAAGTTGCGTACCATGGCGTGTGTTGCCGGAACGTGACAGCCTGGGCTTGTTTCCCGGGACCAGCCGCCGGCCCTACGCAGGACGGGTCACGATCTCGTGCAAGACTTGGTGCATATGAGTAACACATAGGCGCCGCGCCGGTTGCGTCTTCCACGAACCATACATTTCCTGACATAACCGTGGCGTTGGCGCGCCTGCTTCAAACCAAGCGAAACCCGGGGCCTGCGACTCCTGCCGGGACCGGCCGGCCGCAGGACCCGAGAAGGCTTGCCCCACGAATGCGCGTGACGCGGACCGGCGGAACCCGCATGATAAGGGCCTGCAACAAGAAACGGCGGAAACGGCAATGGACACGATGCTGCCAGCCGGGCGGAGCTACAGCGCCGAGGAAGCGTACAGCCTCCCGCTGGCAGCGCTTGACCCCGGCCACCCGAAACTGTTCCAGGCCGACACGCTGTGGCCCTACTTCGAGCGGCTGCGCGCGGAGGCGCCGGTGCACCACACGGCCGAGAGCATGTTCGGGCCGTACTGGTCCGTCACCAAGTACAAGGACATCCTGGCCGTGGAGGCCAACCACGAGGCGTTCTCCTCGGATTGGAGCCTGGGCGGCATCACGATCCGGGACCAGCTCAAGGATTTCCCCTTGCCGATGTTCATCGCCATGGACCCGCCCAAGCACGACGGCCAGCGGGCCGTGGTCAGCCCGATGTTCACGCCCGCGAACATGGCGGCGATGGAGGCGACGATCCGCGCCCGGGCGGCCACCATGCTGGACGCCCTGCCGGTCGGCGAAACCTTCGACTGGGTGGACCGCGTCTCGATCGAACTGACGACGCAGATGCTGGCCATCCTGTTCGACTTCCCGTGGGAGGACCGCCGCAAGCTGACCCGCTGGTCCGACGTGGCGACCGCGCATCCGGATTCCGGGATCAACGCATCGGAGGAAGCGCGCCAAGCCGAGCTGATGGAATGCCTGGGCTATTTCACCCGGCTATGGAACGAGCGGGTGGCCGCGCCGCCCAAGGCCGATCTCGTCTCCATGCTGGCCCATGCCGACAGCACCCGGCGGATGGACCCGCGCGAGCTGCTCGGCAACGTCATCCTGCTGATCGTGGGCGGCAACGACACGACCCGCAACTCGATCACCGGCGGCCTGCTCGCGCTCCACCAGAACCCGGAGCAATACGCCAAGCTGCGCGCCGACCCAGGCCTGGTCGGCAGCATGGTGCCCGAGATCATCCGCTGGCAGACGCCGGTCGCCCACATGCGCCGCACCGCCACGCGGGACATCGTGCTCGGCGGCCAGCAGATCCGCGCCGGCGACCGCGTGGTGATGTGGTATGTTTCGGGCAACCGCGACGAGGAAGCGATCCCCGAGGCGAACCGCTTCGTCATCGACCGCCAGAAGCCCAAGAAGCACCTGTCGTTCGGGTTCGGCATCCACCGCTGCGTGGGCGAGCGCCTGGCGGAGATGCAACTGCGCGTGGTTTGGGAGGAGATCCTCGCGCGCTTCGCCGCAATCGAGGTGGTGGGCGAGCCGCGCCGGGTTTATTCGAGCTTCATCAAGGGCTACGAGGCGCTGCCGGTGCGGATCTCCGCCCGGGTTTGACATCCCGCCCGCGGCGGATGGGCTTGGCGCGCAGCAACCGGGACGTCACTGGCCGGCCGGGCTCTACCCGTCTGGCGCCGTGGCCGCACAAGCGTGAGGCAGCATGGGTCTTATCAAGCGGTTGTTGGACACCGGCAGCAGCGCGCGGGGCGTGCTCCCTGTGCTCCAGCGGATCAAGTCGGTGTCGTTCGCGATGTATGCCGAGGATCTGCTGATGTCGCACATGCGTCCGCAGAGCGCGGGCTTCTACGTGGACATCGGTGCTTTCCATCCGCAGATGCACTCGAACACCTACAAGCTTTACCTGAAAGGCTGGAGCGGCCTTACGGTCGAGCCCAACCCCGGCGTCGCCGAGGCCTTCCGGCGGGCACGGCCGCGCGACGTGCACCTGACCCTCGGCATCGCCAGGCAGGAAAGCGAGCTGACGTACTACAAGTTCCGCGACGGCGCGCAGAACACCTTCGACGCGGAGCGCGCCGCCGAGCTGCGGGCCGAGCGGGTCGGGGAGGTCGCCGTGAAGTGCCTGCCGCTGAACGACGTGTTCGAGCGGCATTGCGGCGGCCGCCCTGTGGACCTGCTCAGCGTCGATTGCGAGGGCAGCGACCTGGAGGTGATCCAGAGCCTGGACTGGCGGCGCCATCGCCCGACGATGCTCATCATCGAGGATTTCGAGCAGTTCGAGACCGGACGCTCCCCGAAGCCGGCTTCCAGCGCGATCCGGTCCTTCATGCTGGAGCGCGACTACGCCGCGGTGTCCCAGGCGGTGTTCAGCTACTTCTATGTTGACCGCCACGCCTTCGGCAGGACGGACCGGACCTCGGGCTTCCGCCTGGACCGCTCGCAGCTTGGGCTGCTTGGATTGTAGTGAGCTTTGGCGCACACGGCCGAGAGCGTTTGCAGTCCTCCTTTGTTGAGCGGCCCGGGTGTTGTCGCCCGGCGAATCGGCGGCGCGGGGTCACGTTGGTGGCCGCTGTCACCCCCAACGCCGGAGCAAGCGCATGAACGCGCAACCCAAGAACCAATACGCGATGCAGGACCCGACCAAGCAGTACCCGCAGCCGGAGTTCGAGGAGCAGCCGCAGTCCGCGGCCGGCCTCGCGAAAGACATGGACCCGAAGCCCGACCACGGCGAGGACACCTACCGCGGGTTCGGCCGCCTTGAGGGACGCCGCGCCGTCATCACCGGGGCGGACAGCGGCATCGGCCGCGCGGTGGCCATCGCCTTCGCCCGGGAAGGCGCCGACATCGTGCTGAACTACCTGCCGCCCGAGGAGGCGGACGCGCAGGAGGTCGTGGCCCTCATCGAGTCCGCCGGGCGCAAGGCCGTGCCGATCCCGGGCAACCTCAAGGACGAGGCGTTCTGCTCCAAGCTGGTCGAGGACGGACGCGCCGCGCTGGGCAGTATCGACATCCTGGTCAACAACGCAGGCAAGCAGACCGCAGTGAAGGACGTCGCCGACATCACGACCGAGCAGTTCGACGCGACCTTCCGCACCAACGTGTATTCCATGCTCTGGCTGTGCAAGGCGGCGCTGCCGCACATGCCGCCCGGCGCCACGATCATCAACACGACCTCGATCCAGTCCTACCAGCCGTCGCAGACCTTGCTGGACTATGCCTCCACCAAGGCAGCGATCACCGCGTTCACCCATGCGCTGGCGAAGCAGGTCGCTTCCAAGGGCATCCGGGTCAACGCGGTGGCGCCCGGCCCGGTGTGGACGCCGCTGCAGCCGAGCGGCGGGCAGCCCCAGGAGAAGATTCCGGACTTCGGCGCCCAGGTGCCGCTGGGCCGCCCGGGCCAGCCGGCGGAGCTGGCGCCGATCTACGTCCTGCTGGCGTCGCAGGAGTCGAGCTACGTGACCGGCGAGGTGTATGGCGTGACAGGGGGCAACCACCTGCCCTGAACGGCCTGCCTTAGCTCTCGGGCGCGACGGGGACTGGTGGTGCGTACCCAACCTGGACAGCACCCGGTTCTTCGACTGCCTGCTGGCCGGCGAAAACGGCGGGCGCTTCGCCGTCACGCCAGCCGGGTCGTCCACCGCGGAGCGCGGTTGCTGCCGGGGCAGCATCCGCTGCAGGTGTCTAGCACGGTGTCCGGTCACGCCCGCGTCACCTGACCCGCTCAACAGCGGGCCGTCCAGGCGGGTGCCTTGAAGCGAGTTGGCATTGCGTCGAAGGGCTGAATGGTACCGGCTGGCCGCATCGGCCCGGGCCGGGCATTGCGTTATGCCGCGCCGTTTGTCAGCTTGCCGGACCGATGCTGCATGGATAAGAAACCTCGGAGGGAATGTTGTTCCACCAATTGCTGACGCCGGTGGGTGGCAGCCTGCTGCTGTCGTTCATGGTCGCGGCGCTGCCCATTGCGACCGTGCTGGTGATGCTGGGGGTGCTGCGCCGCCCGGCGTGGCAGGCGTCGCTGGGCGGCCTGGTCGCGGGCCTGCTGATCTCCGTCCTGTTCTGGGACTTTCCCGCCAGGCTTGCGCTCGACAGCGTCGCGGCCGGGGCGGTGTTCGCGCTGTGGCCGGTCATGTGGATCGTGTTCAACGCGCTGCTGCTCTACAACATCGCCGTCGTGTCCGGCCGCTTCGATGCCTTCCGCGATTGGGTGGTGGAGCACCTGCCCAACGACCGCCGGGTGGTGCTGGTGGTGATCGGCTTCTGCTTCGGCTGCTTGCTGGAGGGCATCTCCGGCTTCGGCACCCCGGTTGCGATCACCAGCGCGCTGCTGATCC
>CAXUIQ010000273.1:0-5803 GCA_964250815.1 uncultured Acetobacteraceae bacterium | reverse complement strand
CGGTAGGCCAGCGCCTCCGCCACGTCGGCCCGGCGCACGGGAGCCGCGCCGGCCAGGTCGGCCACGGTGCGCGCCACGCGCAGCACGCGGGTGAAGCCGCGGGCCGAAAGGCGCAGCTTGTCGGCGACGCCCTCGGCCAACTGCCGGGCTTCCGGATGCAGCTCGATCGCGCCCAACTCGGCTTCGGCATTGCTCGCCGGGCCGTCGGCGCCATAGCGGGCGGTCTGCGCCGCGCGGGCCGCGGCGACGCGGCCGGCCACGGCGGCGCTCGGCTCTCCGGGCGGCGCACGGGACAGCTCGGACGGCGGGACCGGCTGCACATGGACGGTGACGTCGATGCGGTCGAGCAGCGGGCCGCTGATGCGGGACAGGTAGTCCTCCCCGCAGCGCGGCGCGCGGCTGCACGCGCGGGCGGCGTCGCCGAGGTAGCCGCACCGGCACGGGTTCATCGCCGCGATGAGCTGGAACCGGGCGGGGTAGGTGACGTGGGCGAGCGCGCGGGCCACGGTGGTGCGCCCGCTCTCCAGCGGCTGGCGCAACGCTTCGAGCGCCGGGCGGGGGAACTCGGGCAGCTCGTCCAGGAACAGCACGCCGCGGTGCGCCAGGCTGACCTCGCCGGGCTTGGCGCGCTGGCCGCCGCCGGTCAGCGCCGCCTGCGACGCGCCGTGGTGCGGCTCGCGGTAGGGCGGGCGCATGACGAGCCGCCCGCCCTCCAGCAGACCGGCCACGCTGTGGATCATGCTGACCTCCAGCGCATCGACCGGGCGCAGGTCGGGCAGCAGCCAGGGCATCCGGGCGGCGAGCATGGACTTGCCGGCCCCGGGCGGGCCGATCAGCATCATGTTGTGCCCGCCGGCGGCGGCGATCTCCAGCGCGCGCTTCGCGGTCTCCATGCCGCGAACCTCGGAAAGGTCCGGCCCGGCCTCGCCCGGCCGCGTGCCGGCGGGTTCGGGCGGCGACAGCACCTGGCTGCCGCGGAAGTGGTTGATCACCGAGAGCAGGTCGGGCGCGGCCAGGATCTCGATGCGGCCGGCCCAGGCGGCTTCCCCGCCCTGCGACGCCGGGCAGATCAGCCCGAGGTCGCGGGCCGACGCCGACATCGCGGCCGGCAGCACCCCGGCGACCGCGTGGATGATGCCGTCAAGCGAGAGTTCGCCGAGCGCCGCGTAGCCCGCCACCTCGTCGCGCGGCAGCACCTCCATGGCGGCGAGCACGCCGAGCGCAATGGGCAGGTCGAAGTGGCTGCCCTCCTTGAGCAGGTCCGCCGGGGCGAGGTTGATCAGCACGCGCTTGGGCGGCAGCGACAGGCCCATGGCGGTCAAGGCCGCGCGCACCCGCTCCCGCGCCTCGCCCACGGCCTTGTCGGGCAGGCCCACCACCAGGAAGGCGGGCAGGCCGGAGGAGATTTGCACCTGGACCTCGACCGGGACCGCCTCGATGCCGCTGAAGGCGAAGCTGCGGATGCGGGCGAGGCTCACGCGCCGTAGGCCGAAAGGAATGTTTGCAGCAGGGTGCCGAGCAGGGCGGTGTTGTAGCCGCCCTCCTGGATGATGGCCGCCGGCAGGCGCAGCGCCGCGATGCGGCGCGCGGCCTGCGCGAAGCCGTCCTCGGTCACTCGCAGGTGGCCGAGCGGCTCGTCCTCCGAAGCATCGAACCCCAGGCTGAGCACCAGCGCGTCGGCGCGGAACCGCCGGACCGCCGCCAGCGCGGCGTCCAACGCGTCGAGCCAGCCTGCGTCCGCGGTCCCGGCCGGCAGCGGCAGGTTCAGGTTGCACCCGGCGCCAGGCCCGACGCCTTGCTCTCCGGCGTAGCCGACAAACCAAGGATAGTAGCCACGGGGATCGCCGTGCACGGAGGCGAACAGCACGTCGCCGCGGTCCCAGAACACGCCCTGCGTGCCGTTGCCGTGGTGGCTGTCGATGTCCAGCACCGCGACGCGCGCCGCCCCGCGGTCCCGCAGGCGCTGTGCGGCGATGGCGGCGTTGTTGAGGTAGCAGTGCCCACCGGCCCGCGCCGGGTAGGCGTGGTGCCCCGGCGGGCGGGCCAGGGCATAGGCCGTGCCGCCCCCTGCCGCCGTGTCCGCCGCGGCGACGGCGCAGGCGGCGGCTGCCAGGGCGGCTGGCCAGGTCTCCGCCGCAATGGGACAGGCGGTGTCGGCGGTGTACCAGCCGAGCTGGCCGGTGACGGCTGGACCCGGTTGCGCACCCTGGGCCAGCATCTCCGGGGAAGGATGGATGTTGGGCACCATCTCCGGCCCGTGGCCGGGCATCTGGCCCCATGCCGCCGGGCCGTCGCGCAGGAAGTCCAGGTAGGCGGACGCATGCACCGCCTCCAGCACCGACCGGTCAGGCAGGTCGGGTAGGTGAGGATGGAGGCCGAGCGCCCGGCAGCCGTCCAGCAGCGCCTCGGCCCGGGCCGGCACCTCGAAGTTGGGACGGACGACGCCGCGCTGCAGGAAGAAGCGGGGAGCGTGGCGAAGCTGCACCGGGTCCCAGAATACCTTCAAGCGCACCTCGCAAGCGACATGGTCGTATCGTTACCATAACATGCGCGCTCGGCCGTGTGGCGACCGAATTCTCAGGGATGAGGAGACGCGCCCAACAGCACCACCCGTCCGCCAAACGCCCGGATCAGGATGACGGACACCAGGCACACGACCACGACGACCGACAGCCCCCAGCGCAGCCACATGTAGCGCTGCGGCACCAAGCCGCGCCGCGCGGCCTGCCCCTCCACCACGGTGGTCGCGACGAACCCAACCGTCAGCACCACCAGCCCCGTGGTGGGCAGGCCGATGAACGTCACCAGCATCGCCGCCCAGCCGACCAGTGACGGCACGACGCCCAGGCCGAACCGGGCGCGCTGCACCCGTTGCGACGCGACGCCGCTGCCGTCGAGCGCGAAGCCCCAATGCACCCCGCCCAGGAAAGCCAATATGGTCGCCCCATACGCGACCAGGGCGAGCAGCGAGCGGGTTGCGTCGTCGCTCGACAGGCTGAGCGCGCCCAGGCTGCACAGCACGAAGGGCAGCAGGCCGGCTATTCCCAGCATGATGGCAAAGGGCGGCAGCGGCCGGGTCATGGCAGGCTCCAGGCGGGTGGGGGCGGTGGCCCCGCTTAATGGCCGCTTCCGGATCGCGCAACTCTGCCAAGGCCCGGGCGCGGCGCCGTGCGCCGCCAAGCGGCCAGCGTGGGCAGCCAAGCCAGGCAAGCCGCGGCGAGGTAGGGCACGGACTGCGCAAGCAGCGCGGCGCACCAGAGAACACCCTGCCAAGATGCGCCGTGCGTCGCCGCGACCCCGGCCAGGGCGGCCCACGCTGCCAGGAGCAGGACGACCTCCTCCGGCAGCAAGCTGTCGGTCCTGGCGGACCCAAGCTTCGGATGCGGTCCCCGGCAGGAGACGCCTTTGCCCAGCAGGGCGTTCCAGAACGACCGGGCAGCCGTGTGGCTCAACGCCAGTCCCACGGCGACCGTGCCCATCCGGGCGCTGCGCACGCGGACCACCTTGCCCGCGAGCAAGCCAAGTGCCAGGGCGGCGCACAACACCCGCAAGGTCCCGATGCGGCCGTGCGCGGCGACCAGGCCAAGCGACAGCGCCAGGTTGGCCAGGAGGAGCAGCAGGCCGAGCGCGTCGCCCGCGGGTGGGAGCCAGCCTGCGACGACTTGCCGGCGCTGCGGCCAGGTCAGCGTGCGGTCAAGCAGCGGCAACAGCAGCCCGTGCCTGCGGCCGATCTGCGCCGCGCCGTAGGCCCGGCGGGCGGTGCGCCGGCGAGCCTCCGCGAAGTCGGCCGGGCCGCGTTCGGCGGGCGGCACCGGCTTCGCCGAAAGCCAGCGCGCCTGCGACAGGGCGAGGTCGAGCGCCGCGTCCTCGGCCACGGGCCACTCCGCCCAGCCGCCGACGCCGTCCAACGCCGCCTTGCGCAGAACGCAAGGCGACCGCACGACGCCCACGCGCGGGTCGGCGAACTCCGGCACGGCGTCCTGGAGCCAGTTGCGCGCGACGCAGGCGTCGGGGTCGAGCACCGCCACGACCTCCGCCCGGTCGGCCGCCTGCGCGCGGGCGAAGTTCAACGCGCCGGCCCGGCCGCCGGGCCAGGACCCGAGGTGGAAGAAGCGGAACCGGGCGCCGCGGCGGGCGCACTCTCTCGCTACCGGCTCCCAAAGCCCGGGATCGCGGGTGTTGTGGTCCACGACCAGCACCTCGAACGCCGGGTAGTCGAGGTCGGCGAGCGACGCGAGCGCGCCGCGCACCCGGTCCGGCGGCGCGTTGCAGGTCGGCACGTGGATCGAGACCATGGGCAGCAGGGGGGAGCGATCAGGCATGACGGAACATCCGGACAGCGGAACGAACGAGTCGTTAGGACGCCACTGCGGCCATTGTCAGCCCATACCGTGTCCGAAACAAGGCAAGCCCTGACCTTTTCCGTCGCGGGCGCCTATGCTGGACGGCATGGGAATCAGCCTCGAACTGCTCGTCGTGCTTCTGCTGGTCGTGCTCAACGGCCTGTTTGCCATGAGCGAGCTGGCCCTGGTCTCGGTCCGCCGCGCCCGGCTGATGGTGCTGGAGCGGCAGGGCGTGGCCGGCGCCGCCACGGCGCGGCTGCTGTCGGAGGACCCGCAGCGCTTCCTGCCCACCGTGCAGGTCGGCATCACGCTGGTCAGCGTGCTGGCCGGGGTGTTCGGCGGCGCGCGGATCACCGCCCGGCTTGAAGCCTGGTTCCTCGGCATTCCCGCGCTCGTGCCGTTCGCCGCCAGCCTTTCGCTCGCGATCGTCGTGGTGCTGACCACCTACTTGACGCTTGTGCTGGGCGAGCTGGTGCCCAAGCAGTTGGCGCTGCGGCGGCCCGAGCACGTGGCGGCGGCCGTGGCCTCGCCGCTGGTGCGGCTGTCGCGCATCGTCGGGCCGGTCATCTGGGTGCTCGGCCAATCGTCCGGCTTGGTGCTGCGGCTGTTCGGCGCCCCGCCCGACGACCGCCAGGCGGTGACGGAGGAGGAGCTGAAGGCGCTGCTGGCCGAGGGCGCCGAGGAAGGGGTGCTGGAAACGGAGGAGCACGAGATGATCGAGCGCCTGCTCCGCCTGGCGGACAAGCCGGTGCGCGCGATCATGACGCCGCGGACCGAGCTGGCGTGGATCGACCGCACCGACCCGCAGCGCGACATCGCGGCGACGCTGAAGGCCACGCCGCACAGCCGGTTCGTGGTGTGCGACGGGTCCATCGACAACGTGGTGGGCGTCGTGCAGGCAAAGGACATCCTGGACCGGCTGCTGGACGGCGGCGAGGTGTCGGTCTCGGCGACGCTGCGCAAGCCCATGGTGATCCCCGACACCGTGACCGCGCTCGACGCCCTGGAGCGGTTGAAGGGCGAGCCGCTGGGCCTCGCGCTGGTGATGGACGAGTACGGCAGCTTCGAGGGCCTGGTGACCGCGTCCGACGTGCTGCAAGCCATCGTGGGGGAGCCGGCCGACCCGATCGCGGTGCTGGCGGAGGGCGAAGCCGCCGTGGCCGGCGCCATGCTGCTGGACGGCGCCATGCCGGTCGATGAGATCAAGTCGAGGCTGGAACTGCCGGACCTGCCGGCCGAGGGCAGCTACCACACGCTGGCCGGGCTGCTGCTGGCGCTGCTGCGCCGCCTGCCGCGCGTCGGCGACCGCATCGTGTTCGGCGGCTGGCGGTTCGAGGTGGTGGAGATGGAGGGCCGCCGGGTGTCCCGCATCAGCGCCCAGCCGGAACCGGCGGCCGAGGTCCGGCTAGTGGAAGCGGCCCTGCCCGAAAAGCAGGAACAAAACCAGCAGGAGCAGCAGC
>CAXUIQ010000272.1:3036-5816 GCA_964250815.1 uncultured Acetobacteraceae bacterium | reverse complement strand
CCCCAGGGCGCGTCCTCCAGCCCGACCCGCACGTGCCCACCCCGCGCCACCGCCGGCCCGACCAGCGGGCGGATGTCCACGCCCAAGCCGGCCACCATCCAGGGCGCGCCCGGCGCGGCTTCGGCCAGAAGCGCCAGGTGGGCGTCCAGGTACGGCTCGCGCGGCGGGAAGCCCCAGGCGAACTCGTCGGAGAACATGAAGCGGTAGAGCGGCACGGGCACGCCCGGCGCCGCCCGCGCCAGCGCAGCGCCCAGGCGCGTGAAGCCCGGCTCGTAGATGGCAAGGCCCGGATGCACGCCGTGGCGGGCGCAGACGCCCAGGCCCGCCCGTATTTCGTCGGGGGTGTTGCGGTACACGAAGCCCGCCCCGTCCCGGCTCGCCTCGTCGAAGCGCACGAAGTTCACCGAGCCAGGGTCCACGACGGCCAGCTCGATCAGCCCGCGCCGGGCCAGTTCCTCGGTGTGGGCGAAGCGCGCGGAGGGCAGGGCCTCGCCCGGCTTGTCGGCATAGGCCGAGCCGGCCAGCGGGATGGTGGGATAGACCAGCGCGTCGCTGCGGGCGCGGATGCCTTCGATGATCCGGGCATAGGTTTGCCAGTCGTCGCGCTGGCGTCCCGTGTCCGGGTCGTAGGCGTGCAGGTGCAGCACCGCCGCGCCCTCGCCCGCCGCGGCCAGGCCGTCGGCCACGATCTCCTCGACCGCCACTGGGATGCCGGGTTGCCGCTCCCGCCCCCACGGGCCGTTCAGGGCCGCCTCGATCCAGGTTGCTCCCATGGCGCCCTCCTCCCGTTGCTTAGGCTCTTTGTTAAGACGCATCATTTTAGCGGCGGAGCGTGCCACGCTCCGCCGAGTGATGCTTAGCTCAGATAGACCCGCTGCAACGCCGCCTCGTCCACCTCCGCGGGCGCCGCGTGCATGGCGACCCGGCCGCGCGACATCACGTACACGTCGGTCGCGATCTTGAGCAGGCGGGGCACGGTCTGCTCCGCGACCACGACCGTCATGCCGAGGTCTCGGTGCATCCGCTCCACTACGTCGAACACCGCCTGCACCATCACGGGCGAGAGGCCGAGGCTCGGCTCGTCCAGCAGCAGCAGGCGCGGGCTGCCCATCAGCGCCATCGCGATCACCAGCATCTGCAACTGCCCGCCCGACAGCAGGCCGGCCTGGCGCTGCCGCATCTCGGCGAGGAACGGGAAGTAGCCGAACACCATTTCCAGCCGGGCCGGGGCGCCCTTCGGATGCACGAAGGACGCGGCCCGGAGGTTGTCGTCGATGGACAGGTTGCGGAAGCACTGGCGCCCATCCTGCACGAGCGCGATGCCGCGCCGGGCGATGGCGGCGGGGTGGGCGCCGAGCAGCTCGGCGCGGTCGAAGCGGATGCGCCCTTCCGTCACCTCGCCCAGTTCGAAGGGCAGCATCCCGGCGACGGCCTTGAGCAGCGTCGTCTTGCCCGCGCCGTTCGGGCCGAGGAGCGCGACCACGCCGCCCTCCTGGACGGCGAAGCCCACGCCCTGCAAGGCGACGATGGCGCCGTCGTAGCGCACCGAAACGTCGGCCACTTCCAGCATGTCAGCGCGCGTCGATCCACTCGCCGGCGACGACGTACTTGCCGCCCTTGACCTCGGCGATGCGGGCCTGGGTGGAGCCTTGGTGGTCGGCGTAGGTGAGCGGCGGGGTGATGCCCCCGGCATCGACGCCGCGCAGCGCCTCCATCTCGTCGCGCACCAGCTTGCGGAACGCCTTGAGGTCGGACGGCGCCTTGCCGCCGCTCTTCTGGATGGCGTTGCCGATCGCGGCCGACATGGCCGTGCCCTGCAGCCAGCCCTTCATGTAGTAGATGTCCTCCTTGGCGACCTTGTTCTTCGCCTTGAACGCCTCGATGTCCTTCATCGCCGGGATTTCCTCGCCGAACTGGGCGTAGATCTGGATGGCGCGGAAGCCCTCCGCCGCCGGGCCGAGCTGCTCGGGGATGGTCGGGCTGATGTCGTACATGTTGCCGACGAACAGCCGCGCGGGGAGGCCCACCTTCGCCGCGTCGCGCAGCGCCACCAGCGCCTGCGGCGCCGAGCTTTGGATATACACCATGTCCGGGTTGCGCGACTTCACGCGCAGGAGCTGGCCGGTCAGGTCTTGCGCGTCGTAGCGGAACTCCACCGTGTCCACCAGCTCGAGGCCGAGCTTGGGGATGATGCCGGACTGCCGCACCACGCCCACCGGGCCGCGGCCGTACTCGTTGTCGGCGTGCATCAGCACGACCCGCTTGCCGCCCTTCTGCGCGAGGTCGCGCATCGCGATGATCATCTGCTGCTCGTAGGTCGGGCCTGCCATGAAGATGAAGGGCAGCTTCTCCGGGTCGAGCACCTGGCTGGCGAAGGAGTCGGTCATGAACGGCACGCCGTCGCCGCCGATCTGGTCCTTCAGCGCGTTGACCGAGCCTGTGGACCAGCCGTTGACGAACACGGCGTTCTCCTGGTCCACGCAGCGGCGGTAGATCTTCAGCTCCTCGTCGAGCTTGTAGCGGCCGTCGAGCAGGAGCGTGTTGACCTTGTTGCCGGCGATCCCGCCCCGGGCCTGGTTCAGGAACTCGAAGTAGTCGCGCGTGCCGTAGGCCATGCCGTTCACCAGGGCGTCCGGCCCGGTGATCGTGCCCCAAACGCAGACAGTCAGGTCCGCCGCGTGCATGGCGGCATGGGCCGCGCCGTCGCGGGCTTGGCGACCGGCAGCGTTTACGCGCTGATCGCGCTTGGCATCGTGCTGATCTACAAGTGCTCGGGCGTG
>CAXUIQ010000272.1:0-3026 GCA_964250815.1 uncultured Acetobacteraceae bacterium | reverse complement strand
GCAGTCGGCGCGCGGGCCGTAGGCCAGGCCGTGCCCCAGGGCGGCCGGCCCGGTGAGCGGGCCCCAACCGCAGACCGTCCGGGCCGCCGCCCGCGACGGCGCCGCCCCCGCCGCCACGCAGGCGGCGAGCAGGGCACCCAGGATGCTGTTCTTCATGGACGTTCTCCTCCCTTGGTTGCAGCCGCCGGTTCCGCCCGCTCGCCGAGGCTGGCCCTGGCGCCCCGGGCCTGCCGCGGCTGGGTCCATCGCAGCCGGGGCAGGAGCGCGGACAGCCCGCGAGGCTCGAAGATCAGGAACAGGATGATGAGCAGGCCGAACGCCAGCTCCCGCAGGGCGGAAAGCAGGTTGGCGATGTCGAACGCCTCGCCGACCCGCTGGATCGCCTCCGGCAGCAGCACCACGAAGGCGGCGCCGACGAGGGGGCCGGCCCAGGAGCCGAGGCCGCCAACGATGATCATGGCGATGTAGTCCGCCGAAAGGTCGAGCGTGAAGGCTTCCGGGCTGGCGAGCCGGGTCGCGAAGCCGATCAGCCCGCCCGCCACGCCGGCGGCGAAGCCGCTGATCGCGAAGGCCCAGGCCTTGGTGCGCGCGACGTCGATCCCCATGCCCTTGGCGACGACCTCGCTTTCGCGCACGACTAGGAAGGCGCGCCCGAGGTTGGTGCGCGTCAGCCGGGTGAACGCGAGCCAAACGGCGAGCAGGACGAGGACCGACACGGCGGCGGAAACCTGGTCGGAGGCGACCGGGACGCCGAGAAAGGCAGGCGGACGGATCACCAGCCCCGACACGCCGCCGGTGAACGGCTCCAGCATCTTGAACAGGTATTCGAGGATCGCCTGCGCCGCGAGCGTCGCGATGGCGAAGTAAAGGCCGCGCAGGCGCAGCGCCGGCAAGCCGACCAGCGCGCCGACAACCGCCGTCGCGGCGCCCGCGCCGAGCAGGGCGGGCACGCCGTCCACCCCGGCATTGCCGAGGTTGCCCGCCACATACGCGCCGACGCCCAGCAGCGCGCCCTGCGCGAAGCTGATCTGCCCGCAATAGCCGATCAGCAGGTTGAGCGACAGCGCCCCGATGCCGGCGACGGCCACCGCGCGCACCAGGTAGGCGCCGAAGCGGCCGAGAACGAGGCTCAGCGCGACCAGGACGGCGGCGACCGCCAGGGCGAGGAGCAAGCGGCGCGTGCCCACGGTTCCAGCGTCCTCCGCGACCTCCATGACCCTAGATCCTTTCGGCGCCGCGGCGCCCGAACAGCCCCTGCGGGCGCAGGAGCAGCATGGTGACGAGCAGGGCGTAGGGCACCACCTGCTGCAGCGCGCCCACGGAGTAGATGCCCGTGTTGGCGCGCAGGAAGTCCTCCAGCGCGGGCGTCAGCAGCCCGTCCGTGAAGCTTTGCAGCATCCCGAGCAGCAGCCCGGCGACGAGCGCGCCCTCCAGGCTGGACAGGCCCCCCACAACGATGACCGGGAACGCCACCATGCCGATGTCCGCAAGGCCGAGCGAGAGGCCGTTCAGCGTGGCGAGCAGCGTGCCCGCGAGGCCGGCCAGCGCCGCGGACATCGCCCAGGCGGCCGAAACCTGGTTGCTCACGTGGATGCCGATGGCGAGCGCGGCCCGGCTGTTGTCGGCCGCGCAGCGCTGCATCAGCCCCATCGGCGTGCGGGCGTAGAAAAGCAGGAAGCCGAAGCTCAGCGCCGCCGCGAGGATGCCGGCGGCGATGTAGTTGTAGGTGACGAAGATGCCCCCGGCGCTGACGGCGCCCGCCGGGAACACGGGCGGGAAGGCGATCTGGTCCGGCCCGAACACGGCGAGGCAGGCCGCGCGGGCGCAGATCAGCAGCCCCAGCGTCACCATCATCACCGCGACCACCGGCGCCTTGAGCATCGGGCGGAGCACCAGCCGCTCGGTGAGCGCCCCGATGCCGGCCATGACGCCCATGCTCGCCAGCACCGCCAGGAGAGCCGGCAGGCCGGCGCCGAGCAGGACGTAGCTCGCATAGGCGCCGAGCATGGCGTAGGCGCCCTGGGCGAAGTTCACCACGCCCGAGCACTTGTAGATCAGCACGATGCCGAGCGCGATCAGCGCATAGACGCTGCCGGTCGCCAGGCCCGCGACGGCGAGCTGCAGGGCAAGGGTCATCCAGGTTCCCCCAGGTAAACGCGCCGCACCTCCGGATCGGACTGCACCTCGTCCGGCAAGCCCTCGAAGATCTTGGACCCGGCGGCCATGACGGCGATCCGGTCGCAGGTGCTCATCACCACGTCCATCTTGTGCTCGACCATGACGACGGCGCAGCCGAGGCGGTCGCGCACGCCGCGGATCACGGCGGCCATCGCCATGCCCTCCTGCGAGGTCAGCCCGGCCACCGGCTCGTCCAGCAGCAGGAGCTTCGGCTGCGCCGCCAGCGCACGCGCCAGGTCGGCCGCCTTGCGCCGGCCGTAGGACAGCACCTGGAGCGGCGCATGGGCCACGTCGGCCAGGTGCAGGGGCCGCAGCAGCGTCTCCGTCAACTCCGCTTCCAGCGCCTTCTCGGAGCCGAAGAAGCCGCCCGACCCTGCACGCCCCGACCCGGCCCGCCCCGGCCCGGCGCCCCGCGGCGGGACACCCCTTCAGCGTGGGCCGCCACCCCAATCACCGTGGCGTACGGGGACGGCATCGGCCCCGAGATCATGGGGGCAACGCTCCATATCCTGACCGAGGCCGGCGCCCGCATCGCGCCGGAGACGATCGAGATCGGGGAGCAGGTCTACCTGCGGGGCAGCAGCGCCGGCATCGAGCCCGAGGCCTGGGCGTCCCTGCGCCGGACGCGCGTCTTCCTTAAGGCCCCCATCACCACGCCGCAGGGAGGCGGCTTCAAGAGCCTCAACGTGACCACGCGCAAGGCGCTGGGCCTCTACGCCAACGTGCGTCCCTGCGTGTCCTATTATCCCTACGTGCGGACCAAGCACCCCACGATGGACGTGGTGATCATCCGCGAGAACGAGGAGGACCTTTACGCTGGGATCGAGCACCGCCAGACGGCGCAAGTC
>CAXUIQ010000271.1:0-5818 GCA_964250815.1 uncultured Acetobacteraceae bacterium | reverse complement strand
GTTCGGCCTGGGCGTGATCGTGTGGCTCAACGCGGCGCTGCTGGCCGTGTCCGCCGGCGTCGCCCTGCGGGTGCCGGGCCAGCCGGCGGGCGTTTCGCCGGGCCGCTCCAGCGTAGCGGCCAAGCGGGGCGGGCACGTCCGCGGCCTGCTGCGGCTGCCCGTGTTCGCCCGTCTCATGCTGGTCGCCGCCCTGGTCGGCGGCAGCCACGCGCTGCATGACGGGTTCGAGGTGATCCGCTGGCGGTCGGCGGGAATCGGGCCGGGCGCCGCCGGGCTGCTCTGGGGCGAGTCGGTGGCGGCCGAGGTGCTGGTGTTCTTCGTGCTGGGCGGTCCCTTGCTCGACCGGCTGGGGCCGGGGGGTGCGGCGATGCTGTGCGCCGGGTCCGGCGTGGTGCGCTGGGCGACGGTGGCGCAGACCGCGGCGTTGCCGGCGATGGCGCTGGTCGAGCCGTTGCACGGCTTCACCTTCGCCCTTATGCACCTCACCTGCGTGCGGATGATCGCCCGTGTGGTGCCGGTGCAGCTTTCAGCCACGGCGCAGGCCTTCTACGGCACGGTCGCCGTGGGCGCGGCCTCGACGGCGCTGACGTTCGCCAGCGGGCCGCTGTATGGACGGCTCGGCGCTTCCGCGTTCTGGGTCATGGCGGCGCTGTGCGCGGCGGCGCTGCCGGTCGCGTACGGGCTGCGGACGCCCGCGCCGGCCTCTGCCCCGGCCGTCGCCGACAATCCCTGACCGACGCTTGCTGCGGCGCCGCAAAGCCGGGTCCGCCAAGGCTTCGCGCCATAAAGGGGATCTTAACCTTGCTGCGCCAACCTGCGAAGCGTGAAAATCCCGGAGTCATGCCGATGACGGGGTGTTCGGTTTCAAAAGGAACGCAACCGGTGAGGCAGGCCGTCTTTTCCATCCGCAGCGTGCTGGTGACCTTGGGTGCCCTGAGCATCCTGATCGCCGCGGGGCTGGCCGCCTTCGGGCTGCTTGGCATCCAGCGGCAACTGGACGCCCGGGGGCGGGTCGTCCTGCTGGACAAGGCGCAGGAAAACCATACCAGCGCCGACACCTTCATGGATGATGTCCGCACGGATGTGTTGCGGGCTTTGCAGCGGACGGCCGGGACGAACAAGGAAGGCGACGAGGCCATCCGCGCCGAGTTGAGGCATCACACCGACGTCGTGCGGAACTCCATCGCTGAAAACCTGACGCTTCCGCTGTCCCCGGCGCTGCACCGGAGCTACGTCGAGATTGCCGGACTCGTGGCAGTGTTCGTTCCCGCCGGGCAGAAGGCGGTGGACCTGGCCCTGGCCGACGCAGCCGCCGGGGCCGCGAACTTCGAGAGCTTCCGGCACGAGTTCGCGGCCTTGGAGCAGTTGATGGACGAGGTCCGGGACGTGCTGCAAGCCGAGGTGCAGCATGTCCGGGACGGCGCCGCCCTGACGGCGGCCCGGGCGAAATGGATGATCGCGGCGTCCTCGCTCGCCGGCATCGCGCTGCTGGTCCTGATCACGGCGGCCGCGGTGAGGATCGCCCAGGGCATCACGGCCGACCTGGCGAACTCGCGCGAGGAGGCGCACCGTCTCGCCCTGCACGACCCGCTGACCGGGTTGCCCAACCGCGTACTCCTTGCCGAACGCATGGAGCATGCCCTTGCCCGGGTCCGGCGCCAGGGGACCATGCTGGCGGTGCTGTGCCTCGACCTCGACCGCTTCAAGCAGGTCAACGACACCCTGGGCCACCCGGTCGGCGACGACCTGCTGCGCGCCGTCGCCGGCCGGCTGGCGGACTGCCTGCGCAACTGCGACACCGTGGCCCGGCTTGGGGGCGACGAGTTCGCCATCATCCAGGCCCCGCTCGGCCGGGTCGAGGACGCCGGCGTGCTTGCCCAACGGATCATCGAGACGCTCTCGGAACCATACGACCTGGGCGGCCACAAGGTCGTGGTCGGCGCCAGCGTCGGCATCGCCTTGGCCCCTGCCGACACGGCCGACCGCGACCACCTCCTCAAGATGGCCGACATGGCGCTGTACCGCGCCAAGGCGGATGGACGCGGCGTGTTCCGCTTGTTCGAGCCAGGCATGGACACGAAGATGCAAGCCCGGCGCGTGCTGGAATTCGACCTGCGGCGGGCCGTGAAGGCGCAGGAGTTCGAGCTGGACTACCAGCCCTTGGTCGATCTTCCGTCCGGCCGGGTGAGCGGGGTGGAAGCCCTGGTGCGCTGGCGCCATCCGGAGCGGGGCCTGATCCGCCCGGACGATTTCATTCCGCTTGCCGAGGAAACTGGCTTGATCGGGCCGATCGGGGAGTGGGTGCTGCACCAGGCCTGCGCCGCCGCAGCCGAGTGGCCCGCGGACGTGATGGTTGCGGTCAACGTTTCGGCGGCGCAGTTCAAGCGCCCCGGCCTGGTCGCGGCGGTGTTCGACGCGCTCGCGGCCTCGGCGCTGCCGCCGGAGCGCCTGGAACTGGAGATCACCGAAACGGCGTTCCTGGCCGACGCCGACACGACGCTGGCCACCCTGCACAGGCTGAGGGAAAAAGGGGTGCGGATCGCGATGGACGACTTCGGGACGGGCTACTCGTCGCTCGGCTACCTGCGCAGCTTCCCGTTCGACAAGATCAAGATCGACCGGTGCTTCATCAGGGAAGTCGAGACCAGCATGGATTGCAAGGCCATCGTGCGCGCCGTGACCGGGCTGGGCAGCAACCTCGGCATCACCATCACGGCGGAAGGCGTGGAAACGACCGCCCAACTGGACCAGCTTCGCGCCGAAGGGTGCGACCAGGTCCAGGGCTTCCTGTTCAGCCGGCCGGTGCCGGCGCGGGACGTGGTGGCGCTTCTGGGCCGGACGATGGGGACGGTCCCACCGGGCTGCGCCCTCGGCATGGTGGAACGCCGCCAAACGGAACTCGCGTAGGCCGCCCTCAGCCCAGGATGCCCGGCAGGTCCAAGCCCTGCTCCCGCGCGCAGTCCAAGGCGGCCGGGTAGCCGGCGTCCGCGTGCCGCATCACGCCGCTGGCCGGGTCGTTCCACAGGACGCGGGCGATGCGGCGGGCGGCGGCTTCCGTCCCGTCGGCCACGATCACCATGCCGGCGTGCTGCGAGAACCCCATGCCGACCCCGCCGCCGTGGTGCAGCGACACCCAGGTGGCGCCCGACGCCGTGTTCAGCAGCGCGTTCAGCAGCGGCCAGTCGGACACCGCGTCGGAGCCGTCCCGCATCGCCTCCGTTTCCCGGTTGGGCGACGCGACGGAGCCGCTGTCGAGGTGGTCGCGCCCGATCACCACCGGTGCCTGTAATTCGCCGCGCGCCACCATGTCGTTGAACGCGAGGCCGAGCCGGTGCCGGTCGCCCAGCCCCACCCAGCAGATGCGGGCCGGCAGGCCTTGGAACTGGATGCGGCTCCGCGCCATGTCGAGCCAGTTGTGCAGTGCCGCATTGTCCGGCAGCAGCTCGCGCAGGCGGGCGTCGGTGCGGAAGATGTCCTCCGGGTCGCCCGACAGCGCCGCCCAGCGGAACGGCCCGACGCCGCGGCAGAACAGGGGACGGATGTAGGCCGGCACGAAGCCCGGCACGTCGAAGGCGTCCGCCACGCCCTCCTCCTTCGCCATCTGCCGGATGTTGTTGCCGTAGTCGAGCGTCGGCACGCCCATGCGGTGGAACGCCAGCATCGCCCGCACGTGCTCGGCCATGGAGGCGCGGGCGGCGGCGGCGGTGCCCGCGGGGTCGCGCTCGCGCCGGGCCTCCCAATCGGGCAGGGTCCAGCCGCGCGGCAGGTAGCCATTGAGCGGGTCGTGCGCAGAAGTTTGGTCCGTCACCACGTCCGGCCGCACGCCGCGCCGCACCAACTCCGGGAACACCTTGGCCGCGTTGCCCAGCAGGCCCACCGAGACCGGGCGGCCCTCCTGCCGCGCCGCCTCCATCCGCGCCAGCGCCTCGTCCAGGTTTCGCGCCTCCGCGTCCAGGTACCCGGTCCGCAGCCGCATCTCGATCCGGCTCGGCTGGCACTCGACGGCGAGGCAGGACGCGCCGGCCATGGTCGCCGCGAGCGGCTGCGCCCCGCCCATGCCGCCCAGTCCGGCCGTCAGGATCCAGCGCCCGGCGAGCGTCCCGCCGTAGTGCTGCCGGCCCACCTCCACGAAGGTCTCGTAGGTACCCTGGATAATTCCCTGGCTGCCGATGTAGATCCACGATCCCGCCGTCATCTGCCCGTACATCATCAGGCCCAGGCGGTCCAACTCGTTGAAGTGCTCCCACGTCGCCCAGCGCGGCACGAGGTTCGAGTTGGCGATCAGCACGCGCGGCGCGTCCGGGTGGGTGCGGAACACGCCCACGGGCTTGCCGGACTGCACCAAGAGCGTTTCCTCCTCCGACAGCCGGCGCAAGGCGGCCGCGATCCGGTCGAAGCAGTCCCAGTTGCGCGCCGCCCGGCCGATGCCGCCATACACCACAAGCTCCCCGGGCCGCTCCGCCACGTCGGGGTCGAGGTTGTTCATCAACATGCGCAGCGGCGCCTCGGTCAGCCAGGACCGGGCGGACAGCGCGGTGCCGCGGGCGGCGCGCACCGTGCGGGCGTTGTCGAGGCGCGAAGTCTCGGGGCGGGTCATGGCGGGTCCAATGGAGGGAGCATGTCGGAGGCCGCCGCGGCGATGGCGCCGGAGGCGACCAGCCGGGCCGCGGCCTCGATGTCCGGCGCGAAATAGCGGTCCTCCACGAGGCCCGGCACCTCCCGCCGCAGCATCGCCCGCACCGCCTCCAAGGCCGGGCTGGAGCGGAGCGGCGCGTGGAAGTCGCAGCCCTGCGCCGCGGCGAGCAGCTCGATTCCCAGCACCGCCCCGGCGTTCGCCGCCATCGGCAGCAGCCGCCGCGCCGCGTGCGCCGCCATGGACACGTGGTCCTCCT
Organism: uncultured Acetobacteraceae bacterium; assembly: GCA_964250815.1. Classification (GTDB taxonomy): domain Bacteria; phylum Pseudomonadota; class Alphaproteobacteria; order Acetobacterales; family Acetobacteraceae; genus CAHJXG01. The sequence continues at coordinate 926 of CAXUIQ010000271.1, read as the reverse complement.
GGTTCGCCGAGGTCGGGATGCTGTCCACGCTGGCCGGCGTCGCCCTCTGCTTGTTCTCCGACACCAGGGCGGCGGCGGTGACGTGCGCGATCATGAAGCCGGAGTTGAGGCCCGGGCGCGGCGTGAGGAAGGCGGGCAGGCCGGACAGCGCCGGGTCGATCAGCATGGCGAGGCGCCGCTCGGCGATGGAGCCGATTTCGCACAGGGCCAGCGCGATGATGTCGGCGGCGAAGGCGACCGGCTCGGCGTGGAAGTTGCCGCCTGACAGCGCCTCCTCGGTTTCGGGGAAGATCAGCGGGTTGTCGGTGACGCCGTTGGCCTCCGTGCCGAGCGTCGCGGCGGCGAAGCGCAGCAGGTCGAGGGCCGCGCCCATCACCTGCGGCTGGCAGCGGATGCAGTAGGGGTCCTGCACCCGGTCGTCGCCCACAAGGTGCGATTGCCGGATTTCGCTCTCGGCAATCAGCGCGCGGAGCGCCGCCGCCGCGTCGATCTGCCCGCGGTGCCGGCGCAGCGCGTGGATGCGCGGGTCGAACGGCGTGTCGGAGCCGCGGGCCGCGTCGGTGGCCAGCGCCCCTGTCACCAGGCCGGTGCGGCACAGCACCTCCGCCTCGAACAGCCCGGCCAGCGCGTAGGCGGTGGAGAACTGGGTGCCGTTCAGCAACGCCAAGCCCTCCTTCGGCCCCAGCGCCGCGGGTTGCAACCCGGCGCCCGCCAGCGCCGCGGCGGCCGGCGCCCGCGCGCCCGCCCCGCACACCGCCCCCCCCCCCCTCAAAGCCCCCCCCACCGGGGCCCCCGGCGCGGGCGCCCTGCGGGCCGGCGGCGGGAGGCGGACCGGGCAGGCGATCGGCGCGACCGACCGGCTCGGCGAGGTCCCCCGCGACCGCCCGGTCAGGATGCAGGAGGTCTTCGCGACCCTCTACAAGAAC
>CAXUIQ010000270.1:0-5834 GCA_964250815.1 uncultured Acetobacteraceae bacterium | reverse complement strand
CATGCCGAGGCGAAGATGGCCTGCTTCAGCTATGTCGAGGGCTGGCACAACCCGGTGCGGCTTCATCCGGGCCTGGGCCACCGCTCGCCCATGACCTGCGAAGCCGACCTGCAGGCCACCCTGACCAAAACGTAGCCCCCAAGCCCACAAACCGTCCACCGAACCGGGGCAAGCCCAGTTGGCGTGTCGGTGACCTCGACGCCGTTGCGGAAGATGACATCTCCGGCGACCTTGGGCAACTGAGGCTCGCCTTTCAGTTTGCGCCAAGTTTTGGCTGAGGCCATTACCAGCTTGAACACCATGGGCCGGACGGAGTCCTGCGACAATACGTCCTTGGTGCGCACCGTCCGGTGCCTGACGGTGGCAGACACGCTCTCAACCGGATCTCGGAACTCGACACGAGCCAAACAGAATTTTCGCATCGTAGCCGCCCTGGCACGGCCGATACCCCGGCCTTGGAAGGAGCGCGGAACTCATACCAACGGCCCTTTGAGGGCGCGACCGCATTGGCCGGAAAACCCGGGTTAGGACCGGGCTGAGCGGCCCCTGGAAGCTGTGGTAAGCGTCCGAGCCTGACACCTCGAGCGGACCACGACGCCGCGGCTGTCCAACTGGCGCGTGACCGTCTCGAACAACGACCGGTCCAGGCGGCGGCGCACCAACTCACGACGGAGCCGCACAAAGGTCGTGCGCTCGGGCGTCGGCTCATGCGCCGCAAAGCCGCAGAACCGCCGGAAGCTGGCGCGATCATCCAGCGCCCGGAACAGCGCCAGCGGCGGCCAGCCCCGCTCCCCTTTGGCCGACGCAGAGATGCCCGCCAGCAGGCAGTCCACCTCTGCCCAATTCATCAGCGCAGACATCTCATCAAGCAAGGTGCTGCCCCAAAGGGCGTGGAGTTGTCCCCGTGAAACCGGACACGAGGCTGGTTGAAGGTTGGTCGTTGGGTGGGTTCAGCTTGTTTGTTGTTTCCGGTAGTCGGTCGTGAGCATCCCGGCGAAGCCCCAGTTGTCCTCATCGAACTCGTCGATGACGATGCGGATGTGCTCCGGCCTCTTGTGCAGCACCGCCACGAGCAGTTGGTTGATGCCCGCGACGAGAGCAGCTTTCTTCCCGCGGGTCACGTCGGGACCTCGGGTGATCTTGACGTTCACTAGGGCATGGCTGAGCTCTTTTGGCTTGGCTGCGGATGAACTCGCGAGGCGGCCGCATCCCCGAGAAATGGCGTTCCGCCATTTCCGCGAGCAGGCCGCTGTGCGGGTGGCTTTCGTTGTAGTCCTCGGTCCAGCCCGGGAGCTGCGCCAGCACGGTCAGGGCATCCGGGCGGGGCTGGATGCGTGCGTAGTCGCGCTTGATGGTTTTTACGAATGCCTCGCTCACGCCGTTGCTTTCGGGGCTCCTGCACCGGGGTGAAGCAGGGCACGAGGGAAAGGGCGGCGGCGAGGTCCAGCGTTTCGCGCACGGCGTAGGCCGGGCCGTTGTCTGCGAGCCATTGCACGGGATGGGGCGTCCGGGGGGCGGCGAACCTGGCCTCGACACGGGCGAGCATCAGATCGCGCACCATCTGGCCGCTGATGCCGCCCGTGCCGGCCTGCCAGGCGATGATCCCAGCCGCAAACGCTTCGCGTTTCGGCGAGGCCACAGGTGTCCATGGCGAACACCACGCGCACCACCTCGCCGTTCCAGCAGCCGATCTCCAGGCCGTCCGACGACCAACGCTGGTTGGACGCTTGTGTGATCACGCTGCCCTCGTGCGCGCGGACCGGCCAATGTCCGACATGCGGTTGCAGCAGCAGCTTGCCTTGCGCCATCAGGCGGAACACCCGCTTGTGGCACACCCTTTCCCCTGGACGCACGGCCTGTTGATTGGGTTGGTTGCATTCCCGCGTTGCCAGACGACCAATTGGCTAACATGGCATCCTCGAAAGTCGAACTGCGCGATCTGGTCCGGGCCAAGCGCCGGATGCGCGGTCTGGGCTTGCACGACGCAAGCTCAAGCCGACCGTCGCCGACCTTCAAGTGCCGGCCCGTTCTCGTGAACACCATGAGTTCTGATGAGAAAGGCTGCCTGGTCCTGGCCGACGGCTACTTGGTCGCAGTGCTGGTGCGTGTCGCGGCCGTCGTCGTCGGGCAGGACGGGAAGGAGTTGTCCGGCTGGCACATGGAGGCAGGCTTCGGACGCTGCGCCGTGCCGGTTCCGCTGGTGTTCGACACCCTGGCGGATGCCGTCGCCTGGATGCGCACGCAGTTGAGTGCGCGACAGGCGGTCACTGCCAGGCCGTGAGGTCGCCCGAGCGGGCAAGGGCGCGCGAACTCCAACTCGCCAAAGCCTGCAGGTGTTCGCGCCGCATCAGCGTCGCCATGCCGTCCCGCACATCCAGCAGGCCGTCGCGGCGCAGTTGCTGGACGGCGCGGTTGATGTGGACCACGCTGAGGCCGAGCACATCGGCCAGCACCTCCGGCGCCAAGGGCATGGCGAAGCAGCCATCGTCCGCCAAGCCCACGCCGTCCAGCCGCTCGTGCAACTCCAGCATCAGATGGGCGAACCGCTCGACGGCGGTCTGGCCGCCCAGGCGCACGACCTGGTTGCCCAGCAGCGTGTGATCCAGATGCGCCATGACCCGGACGGCATGGGCCAGGTTGGGATAGGCCGGTCCGGCCAGGCCATCGACAAGCGGCTGGGCATCCACCGTCTCCAGTTCGGTCAGCGCAGCGACGGCGCATGGCGAGGGCAACGGAGGCCGGCCCGGCGGCCCGACGAAGTCCCCGGGCAGTTTCAGGCCGACTACCTGCCGCCGTCCGCTGGCGAGGCGGCGATACTGGGCGGCCCAGCCGGCAACGATGATGCGCGGCGGCGGCAGCACTCCGGCTGCGTGGACATCCCGGAGCGCAGGATAGGAGCACGCTGCCCCGGCAAGGCCGCGCAGCAGGCCGCTTTCCGCATCCGACAAGGGCGCGAGGGCGGAGAAGCGAAGGGCCAGCACACGCAAGTGGCTGGGCTGAATACCGGCGCTGTGCAAGGCTGATGCTTCCAAGACGATCGAGATGTGGATGCAGACTGGTGCTGGCACAAAACGCGCACCACCACAGGTTGTCTTTCTGCGTACTCTGTCCCGTGATTGTGGAACTGCCCATCCTGCACGTTTGCTGTGTTCCTATTCCTGCAAGGCCGGTCGGCATCGTTTTTTATGCTTTTGTCTGCGCCAGAGCGTACAGAAACTCCTCGGCGCAAGGCCTGCCGGCGGCCTGCGCCTTCGCGACCGCATTGCCTTGCAACTCGGGTTGACGCGGGCGGTGCGGCTGGTCCGGCGAACCGCTTCAGACAATGACCGGCGGACGCTGCCCGTTGCTTGTAGAGCATGACGACGCGACAACACGGGCATGGCTGCAAGCCGTGCCGGCAAAGCTGATGCAACAAGGGCGTTCTGCTCCGCCGTAAACGGCAACGCGGCCGCCATGCTCGGCGACGGCGACGCATGTGACCGCCAATGATCTGCTACACAGGCGTCAATACGTCGTAAACATTGGAAAATGCTGGTTTTTGTTGGCGACAGGCGCGTCTGCGCGTGGTTGGCTCTCCGGCGGGCGCGGCGGCTGGCCGGCGCCAGATCCGGAGAACGATGCCATGCGCGTCCTGTTGGTGGAGGATGACCGGGATCTCCGCTCGTTGCTGGCGGACCTGCTGGCCGGCGCGGACTGCGAGGTGGTCGAGGCTGGCAGCGGCGACGCGGCCGCGGTGCTGGTGGACGGTCCCGGCGGGTTCGACGTGCTGGTGACCGACATCCACATGCCGGGCCGGCTCGATGGCCTCGACCTGGGGCGGCGGTTCCGGGCGCCCCACGCCGGCAACCCGGTCGTGTACATGACGGGACGGCCGGAGGCGGTGCGCGGCGTCCGGCTGCGCGCCGACTGCGAGGCGGTGCTGTTCAAGCCGTGCGGGCTGTCGGCGCTGGTCACGACCATGCAAGCGATGGTGGCGAGGAGCAGGCAGGACTTCCGGAAGAACTCCGGTTCCTGTTTGGGCAGGCTTCGGGTTCACGGGAGGCGGACGGGCCGGGGCACAGGCCGAGCCAGCGCGTGAGGGCGCCTTGGCAGATCAAAGAAGCCTGGAGGACGTGCCGGAGTTGAAGGGCATCGGGATGTCCGAGGTGCCCGCGATGGCGGGCAGCGCCCGGCGCCAAGCTGTCTGGGTGGTGCAAGGTCCCGAAGCGAACCGGACCAGTTGCTGAGACTACGCCGTCTGCCAGCACCCCGGACGCCCCGATGCTCTCCCGCCTTGCCGCTTGCAGGCGGCCGAGGTGGTGGGCAGATTGGGGCATGACGGATGCGCCGCTGCCCCTCGGCCAAGGCCTGTTCGGCCGCCTTCGGCGCGACGCCGGGCCGGTGTGGGAGGGCTACGTCGCGCACGGCTTCGTCCGCGCGCTCGGACAGGGCACGCTGCCCGAGGCCGCGTTCCGGCACTTCCTCGTCCAGGACTACCTGTTCCTGATCCACTTCGCCCGCGCGCACGCGCTCGCCGGCTTCAAGGCGACGCAGCTCGCCGACATCCGCGCCGCGGCGGCGGCGGTCTCCGCCATCGTGGATGTCGAGATGCCGCTGCACGTCTCGTATTGCGCCGGCTGGGGACTGAGCGAGGCGCAGATGGCCGAAGCGCCCGAAGCATTGGAGACGATGGCCTATACGCGCTTCGTGCTGGAGCGCGGCCTGGCCGGCGACCTGCTCGACCTGCAGGTGGCGCTCGCTCCCTGCCTCGTCGGCTACGGCGAAAGCGGCGAGTGGCTGCTGGCCGACCCGGCGACGCGGCGCGACGGCAACCCCTATGGCGAGTGGATCGCCGCCTACACGAGCGAGAGCTACCGCGACGTGGTGCGCGGCTCGATCGCCATGCTGGACCGGTTGGGCGAAACGCACGGCGCGGCCGCACGCTACCCGCAGCTTCTCACGACCTTCGTGGCGGCGACGCGGCTGGAAACGGCGTTCTGGGACATGGGCTGGCGGGCCGGATCATCCTCGTCCCTATCGGGGTAGCTGGACCAATGCGGTGAGAGGTCCTGAGTTATGAAGGGCAGGCCCGGTCAAACCCGAATCCGCTCCACTTCGTCGAGGCTGATGGCGTCCTGCCGGCGGTCGTAGAGCTGCGTCGTGCGCGTGCTGGCGTGGTTGGCCATGGCGGCGGCGTTCTCCAGCGTGCCGCCGTTCTTCAGGTAGGCAGTGATCCCCGTTGCGCGAAAGCTGTGATTGCCGATCTTGGTCTCGATGCCGGCGGCCGCGGCCCGGCGCCGCACCATGGCGTAGGCATTGGCCTGGGGCAGCGGCGTGCGGGTGAGCCGGCCCGTGCCGCGCCCGACCGTCCGGAACAGCGGCCCCTTGGCGTCGTCGGCAATGCCGGCGCCATCCAAATAGGCGTGCAGGTATTCGTCCAAGCTATGGTGACAGGGCATCTCGTGGCGCTTGCCGCCCTTCTCGCGCAGCCGCACCCAGAGCCGCCGGTTCTGCACGAAGACATCCTCCACCCGCATGGCCAGCGCCGCGCCGATGCGCCCGAAGCTGTAGACCATGAGCGCGATCAGCGCCCGGTCGCGCAGCCCGATTGGCGTGCCGACGTCGATGCTGTCGAGCAGCGTCCTGGCCTCGGCCGGGTCGAGCACCGGCGTCTTGCCTTTGCGGACACTATGGGCCGGGCCCCGCATCGAGGCCGCAGGGTTCGCCGGCACGACCTGGCCCATGACCAGCCAATCAAAGAGGTGGCGGGTGGCGGCGAGCTGCTGCTTCACCGTGGGCGCGGACCGCTCGCGCGCCTGCCCCTCGATCCAAGCCGCCACATGCAGCGGCTGCAC
>CAXUIQ010000269.1:0-5875 GCA_964250815.1 uncultured Acetobacteraceae bacterium | reverse complement strand
AGGATCGCGTGGTCGATCCCGACCTGGCTGCAATGATGGCGCGCATGATGGCCGCCGTGGTGTCCCGCGGCAGCGGGCGGGCGGCGGCGGTGCCGGGCAAGCTCGTGGCGGGCAAGACCGGGACGACGCAGGACTTCCGGGACGCCTGGTTCGTGGGTGCCGTGGGCGGCACGGTGATCGGCGTCTGGATGGGCAACGACGACAGCCGCCCCATGAAAGGCGTGTCGGGCAGCGGCCTTCCGGCCAAGCTATTCCGCGATATTGCGTTGGAGTTGCGCTAGGGGGTTCTCAACCTTCCGGCGCAGCCTGGCTTCGCAAGCCGAACAGCAGCCGGACAAATGTCCCCTCAGCGCAGCCCGAAGAACGACAGCACCGCGATCACCACGACCACCAGCCCAACGATGTAGATGATGTTGTTCATGCCAAATTCCCCCTTGACGCCGTTGCGCACGCACCTTGCCTGCGTTGTCGGAATTCAACGCAGCCGGGTCAAAAAAGATTTCGCGCGGCGTCGCGGCGGCACGCGGCCGCAGGCCCCGGGTGCGCGAACCGCTGCCGCCACCCCCGCCATCACGGCCCCTGGGCTTCACCGCATCAACGCGGCGCCCGCGAGCAGCAGCACGGCCGCAGCGATGCGTTTGCCGCCAGCAGGTTGGGTCGCGAGGCCGAGCAGTCCCCATTGGTCCAGGACAAGCGAGCAGGCTACCTGCCCGGACATGACGAGGGCGATCAGGCTCGCGGCGCCGAGGCGGGGTGCGGCCGCCGTGGTCGCCGACAGGACGACCGCACCGCAAAGCCCGCCGACCCACGCCCACCACGGCAGGCCGCCCAAACCGTCGGTGCGCGGCCCCGCCCGCGCCACGGCGGCCGCGACGAGGGCCAGGGTGGCTGTCAGCACCAGCCCCGAGATCGCCGCCGCCCAGATCGGCGAGCCGACCGCCCGTGCGAGCCGCGCATTGATCGCCGCCTGTGCAGGCAGCATCGCGCCCGCGGCCATTGCAAGCAGCATGTAGGCTATTCCCACGGCGCGAGGCTCCCAGGATGCGGCGGCCGACGGCCACCAGGCCCCGATGCGGCGGACAGACTCGATCCCGCCTGCCGCCAGGTCCCCGCTGCCGGAAGCGTTGCGCCAGTTTCATGCCTCCGCGCCAGTTCGGCAACATCGGCGCTGAACGCCCCGACGGTGGGCGCCGGCCGACGCCGGGGGCGTCCGTTGCGGAACCGGGCAGCATCGCCGCGGAGCGGACCGGCGGCACGCCGCCTGGACCTCGCGGGCAGGCGATGGGCGAAGAATTTTTCCAAGCAGTCCAGAAGCGTGAGGACGGTGCCGCAGGCGATGCCGGAAACCGTGATCCCGACGCAAGCATGGCGTAGCCGCGACAGAAGTCCTCGGCGGGCTGCCGGTCATCCTTTCCGATGCGCCGGAACCACAAGAGAAAAAGCTTCTGTATTCCTCCGCTCGAGTAAACGCGGCTTCTGCCAAACGGGAAATCTTTGCTGGACGCTTCTCTTGAGAGTTGAGGGACCGGGGAACCATGTTCGGGGCAGCGCCCACGACATGCCGGACAGGAGACCGCCTCGGCCATGCACAACCCCTTCTCGCCTTCCGGCGTCGCCGCCCCTGCGCGGCCCTGCGCATGATCGCGGCCTCCTTGCCAGGGGCTTCCAAGGCGGCCCGCGCCTTGCGGCGTTCCGCCTTGCCGCTTTCGGGACGCCGGCTGCCGTTCCGCCGCTTCGTCTCGCCGCTGGTCCTTGTGCTGGCGTGGCAAGCGGCGTCCACGCTTGGGCTGCTGTCGCCCCGCACCCTGGCGTCCCCCTTGCAGATCCTGCTGACCGGCTGGGGCCTGCTCGCGTCCGGCGAGCTGCCCTGGCACCTGGCGGTGTCGCTGGCGCGGGTCTTGGCCGGCCTGGCGATCGGGCTGTCGGTCGGCACGGCGCTGGCGCTGGTGGCCGGGCTGTCGCGGCTCGGCGAGGACATTGTGGACGCGCCGGTGCAGATGCTGCGCACCCTGCCGTTCCTGGCGCTGGTGCCGTTGTTCATCCTGTGGTTCGGCATCGGCGAGGCACCCAAGGTGGCGCTCGTGGCGCTCGGCACCGCCTTCCCGATCTACCTCAACCTTTTCGCGGGCATCCGCGGCGTGGAGCCGCGGCTGGCCGAGATGGGCCGGGTGTTCGGCCTGGACCATGCGGGCCTGCTGCGCCACGTCGTGCTGCCCGGCGCGCTGCCCTCCGCGCTGGTGGGCCTGCGCTACAGCCTGGGCGTCGCCTGGCTGTCCCTGGTGGTGGCCGAGCAGGTCAACGCCAACGCCGGCATCGGCTTTCTGATCAACGACGCCCGCGACTTCCTGCGCACGGACGTCATCATGGTCGGGCTGGTGCTGTATGCGCTGCTCGGCCTCGGCGCCGACGCGCTGGTGCGCCTGCTGGAACGCCGGCTGCTCGCCTGGCGGCCCGCTTTCGTGAGGAGCTGACCGCCATGGATGCCACCCCTCGCCTTGATGGGCCCGACCGCAGCGGCAGCGCCCATGTCCGCAACCTGACCCGCCGTTTCGGCCCGGCCGACTCCCGGTCGGTGCTGGACGCGCTCGACCTCGACATGGAGCCCGGCGAGTTCGTGGCGCTGCTCGGCGCAAGCGGGTCCGGCAAGACGACCTTGCTGCGCACGCTGGCCGGCCTCGATTCGGTGCCGGAGGATGCCGTGGTCGCCCTGCTGCGCCCGGTCGCGGTGGCGTTCCAGCAGCCCTTGCTGCTGCCGTGGAAAAGCGTGTGGCGCAACGTGGCGCTCGGCTTGCCCGAGACGGCGGCAGGAAAACAGACGGGGGGCGACGCCCGCGCCCGGGCGGAGGCCGCATTGGCCGAGGTCGGCCTGTCGCATCGCTCGGACGCCTGGCCCGCCACGCTGTCGGGCGGCGAGGCGCAGCGCGTGGCGCTGGCCCGCGCCCTGGTGCGCGAGCCGGGTTTGCTGCTGCTGGACGAGCCGTTCGCGGCGCTCGACGCCTTGACCCGCCTGCGGATGCACGCGCTGGTGCTGGACCTGTGGGCACGGCACCGCCCGGCCGCCCTGCTGGTGACGCACGACGTGGACGAGGCGGTGGCGCTGGCCGACCGCGTGCTGGTGCTGGCCGGCGGCCGGATCGTGCTCGACCTGCCCAACGACGCGGCCCGGCCCCGCCGGCGCGACACCGCATCCTTCGCGGCCATGCGCGGCCGCCAGCTCGACTGCCTCGGCGTGCGGGAGCACCCGGCGTGAGCGCCCCGGGCACCCCGCCGGCGCCCGCCCCGCGGACGCATCATCTCAAGTTTGGAGGCTTTGCATGACCATTGGCCTGACCCGGCGCGGCCTCGGCGGCGCCGCCCTCGCGTTGTCCGTCCCAAGCCTCGCCCGCGCTGCCGGGCGGGTGCGGATCGGCTACCAGAAGAACGGCTCGCTCGCCATCATGCGCCAGCAGCGCCGGCTGGAGACCCAGGGGCTTGCGGCGGAGTGGGTCGAGTTCAACTCCGGCCCGCCGCTGCTGGAAGCGCTGAACGCCGGCGCCGTCGATTTCGGCGCGACCGGGGACACGCCGCCGATCTTCGCGCAGGCGGCCGGCGCCGACCTGCTGTACGTCGGCGGCCAGCCCGTTGCCGGCGCGAGCGAGGCGGTGCTGGTCTCTGCCTCCAGCCCGATCCGCACGCCCGCCGACCTCCGCGGCAAGCGCGTCGCCTTCACCAAGGGGTCGAGCGCGCACTACACGGCCGTGCAGGTGCTGGCCAGCGCCGGGCTGAAGCCCTCGGACGTCCAGCAGGTCAACCTGCAGCCGCCCGATGCCGGCGCGGCGTTCCGCACCGGGGCGCTGGACGCTTGGGTCGTCTGGGACCCGTTCTTCGCCATCGCCGAGCTGGAACCGACGACGCGGGTGCTGACCACGGCGGAGAAGGTGGCCCCCACCAACTCGTTCTTCCTCTCCAGCCGCCGCTTCGCCGAGCGGGAGCCGGGCACCGTGCTGGCGCTGCTCGACGCGATCAACGCGACGGCCGACTGGGCGCGCGCCAACCCGGAGGAGCTGGCGCAGACGCTGGCCGGCATCACCGGCGTGCCGCTGCCGGCGCAGCGCGTGTCCGCCGCACGCGGAGTCTATGCGGTGCAGCCGATGGACGAGGCGATCATCGCCCGGCAGCAGTCCGTCGCCGACACCTTCGCCGACCTGCGCGTGATCCCGTCCCGCGTCGATGTGCGCGCCGCGGTGTGGCGGCCGGAACGCCCGCGTGCGGAGGCACGGCCATGAACGCGCTCATGCCGAATCGCCCGCTCGACATGATGTGGTTCCTGCCGACCGGCGGGGACGGGCGCTACCTCGGCTCGGCCGAAGGCGCGCGCCGGGTGGACAACCGCTACCTGCGCCAGATCGCGCAGGCGACGGACCAGCTTGGCTTTCATGGCGTGCTGCTGCCCACCGGCGCGGGCTGCGAGGACGCGCTGGTCACGGCGACCTCCTTGGTCCCGTTCACCGAGCAACTGCGCTTCCTGGTGGCGCTGCGCCCGGGCCTCACGCTGCCCGGCGAGGCGGCGCGGCAATACTCGGCGCTGGACCGCATCAGCGGCGGGCGCACCATGGTGAACCTCGTCTGCGGCGGCAACCCGGCCGACCTCGCCGGCGACGGGCTGACGCTCGGCCATGACGAGCGGTATGCCCAAGCGGCCGAGTTCCTGCAGATCTGGCGCGGCATGATGGCCGGGGAGCGGGTGGAGTTCTCGGGCCAGTACTTGGCCTCCCACGGCGGCAAGCTGCTGTTCCCGCCGGTGCAGGCGCCGCACCCGCCGGTGTATTTCGGCGGCTCCTCGCCGGCCGGGCACGCGCTCGCGGCGTCGCAGGCCGACACCTACCTGACCTGGGGCGAGCCGCCGGCTGCGGTCGCGGAAAAGATCGCCGACATCCGCCAGCGCGCCGCGGCGCACGGGCGCACGCTGCGCTACGGCATCCGCCTGCACCTAATCGTGCGCGAAACGGAGGGCGAAGCCTGGGACGCGGCGCGGCGCCTGATCAGCCACCTGTCCGACGAGACGGTCGCCACCGCGCAACGGAAGCTCGCCACCGAAAGCGACAGCGAGGGCCAGCGCCGCATGTCCGCCCTGCACGGCGGCTCGCGCGAGCGGCTGGAGGTGTCGCCCAACCTGTGGGCCGGCGTGGGCCTGGTGCGCGGCGGCGCCGGCACCGCGCTGGTCGGCGACCCGGCCACCGTCGCCGCGCGCATCCGCGAGTACCAGGCGCTCGGCATCGACACGGTGATCGCCTCCGGCTACCCGCACCTGGAAGAGGCCTACCGGGTGGCCGAGCTGCTGTTCCCGTCGCTGGACGTGTCCCGCAACGCCGCGCCGGCCCGGGCACCCGCGGGCGGGCCGAGCCTTCTGACCGGCGGCGGGTCGTTCATGACCACCAACAACGTTGCCACGCCCCGCGTGCCCGCGACGACGTAGGGGCGCAGCCGTCCACACAGGCCTCGTGACAGGCGCGACGCGGGCGCCAGCTTCATAAATAAGACGTGAGGCTGGCACCGCGGCCCCTGGACGGCCTACGCTCCCTGGGGTGTGGCCCCGGGGGACACGATGACCGAGTATTACGTCGCGGCGCTCGGGCCTGCCCACGTCCAGGGTCTGTTCATCGGCTTCCGCCGCGCCCAACCCGGCGGCGGCATCTGCTGGCCGCTGCCCTGGGCAGGAACCTGGCCCGAAGCCGCCATCGCCGAAGCCGCCGCCGAACTGAACGACGGCGTCGAAGCCGCCGCGGTGCCAAGGGAGGCCGTCCACGCCCTCGCGACGGCGCCGCCGCCCGGCAAGATCGACGGCGACGCCGGCCCGGTCGTGCGCAACACCGCCGCGAACCGCCAGGCGCTGGTG
>CAXUIQ010000268.1:0-5893 GCA_964250815.1 uncultured Acetobacteraceae bacterium | reverse complement strand
CGCATGGTCACGAACTCCTCGGCGCTGGTGGGGTGGATGCCGATGGTGCGGTCGAAGTCCTGCTTGGTGGCGCCGGCCACCAGCGCCACGCCGATGCCCTGCATCATCTCCGGCGCGTCGTCGCCCAGGATGTGCACGCCCATCACCCGCTGGCTGGCCTGGTCCACGATCATCTTCATCAGCGTCTTGCCGGGCCGTCCGGACATGACGTGGCGCATCGGGGTGAAGTGCGCGATGTAGATGTCCATGGTGCCGTGCTGCACCGCCTGCTCCTCCGTCATGCCCACCGTGGCAAGCGGCGGGTTGCTGAACACGGCGGTCGCCACGGGATCGAGCGCCCAGGTGCGCGGACGGCCCGGCCCGAACAGGCGGTCCGCCAGGTGGTGCCCCTCCGCGATGGCGACGGGTGTCAAGTTCAGCTTGTTGCTCACGTCGCCCAGCGCGAAGATGTGCGGCTGGCTGGTGGCGTTGTGGGCATCGACGACCACGGCGCCGCGGCTGTCGGTCGCGACGCCCGCGTTCTCCAGGCCGAGGCCCGCGGTCTTCGGCACCCGCCCGACGGCGAAGAACACCAGGTCGGCCTCGACCACGTGTCCGTTGGTCAAAGTGACGCGCCGGGCCTCGCCGCCGGCCTGCTCGACCCGGTGAACCGTCTGGCTCGGGTGCAGGCGGATGCCCTGCTCGACGACACCTTGGGCCAGCGCCTGCCGCAGGTCGCGGTCGAAGCCCCGCAGCGGCAAGGGCTGGCGGAACACGACATCGACCTCGGCACCCAGGCCGTGGAAGATGCCCGCGAACTCCATGCCGATGTAGCCGCCCCCGACCATCACGACGCGGCGGGGCAAGGCGGGCAGCTCGAACGCATCGTCCGAGACGATGCCGAGGTGCATGCCCTCGACCGGCGGCTGGATCGCCGGCATCCCGCCGGTGGCGATGACGATGCGCTCCGCCGTCACCGTCTGTCCGCCGACCTCCAGCGCGTGCGGCCCGGCGAACACCGCCCGCGCCTCGTGCCGGGCCACGCCGCTGCCGTCCAGCATCCGGATGTAGATGCCGTTCAGACGCAGGATCTCGCGGTCCTTGTGCGCGATCAGCGCGGCCCAGTCGTGCACAGGGGGCGAGGCGTCCCAGCCGAAGCCGCGCGAGTCCCGGGCGAAGCGGCCGTACTCGGACGCCTGCACCATGATCTTCTTCGGCACGCAGCCGACGTTCACGCAGGTGCCGCCCCAGCGCGCCTCCTCCGCGATGCCGACGCGCGCCCCGTGCCCGGCGGCGATGCGGGCGCAGCGCACGCCCCCCGACCCGCCGCCGATCACGAACAGGTCGTAGTCGTAGGTCGCCACCGCTCAGGTCCCGATGCCGCCGAGGGCCAAGTACTTGATCTCCAGGTAGTCCTCGATCCCGTACTTGCTGCCTTCGCGTCCCAGGCCGCTCGACTTCATGCCGCCGAACGGCGCCACCTCGGTCGAGATGATGCCCTCGTTGCAGCCGACGATGCCGTATTCCAGCGCCTCCGCCACGCGGAAGATGCGGCCCACGTCGCGGGCGTAGAAGTAGGCGGCGAGGCCGAACTCGGTGTCGTTGGCCATCTCGATGGCTTCCGCCTCGGTGGAGAAGCGGAACAGCGCCGCCGCCGGGCCGAAGGTTTCCTCACGGAAGATGTCGGCGGTGCGGGGCACCTCGGTCAGCACCGTGGGCTGGAAGAAGAAGCCGCCCAGCTCGTGCCGCCCGCCGCCCAGGACCACGCGCGCGCCGCGGTCCACGGCGTCCTTGATGTGCGCCTCCACCTTCTCGACCGCCTCGGCGTTGATCATCGGGCCTTGGGTGACGCCCTCCTCCATGCCGTTGCCGACGCGCAGCGCTGCGACGGCGGCCTTGAGCTTCTCGGTGAACGCCTCGTACACCCCGTCCTGCACCAAAAGGCGGTTGGCGCAGACGCAGGTCTGGCCCGCGTTGCGGAACTTGCTGGCGATGGCGCCCACCACGGCGGCGTCCAGGTCCGCGTCGTCGAACACGATGAACGGCGCGTTGCCGCCCAGCTCCATGCTCGCCTTCTTCACCGTGGGCGCGACCTGCGCCAGGAGCTTGGAGCCGACCTCCGTGCTGCCGGTGAAGGTCAGCTTGCGCACCAAGGGGTTGCCCGTCAGCTCGCCGCCGGTCTCGCCGCTCGGCCCGGTGATGACGTTGCAGACGCCGGGCGGCATCCCCGCGCGCTCCACCAGCACGGCCAGCGCGAGTGCCGAGAACGGCGTCTGGCTCGCCGGGCGGATCACCCCGGTGCAGCCGGCGGCCCAGCCCGGCCCGGCCTTGCGGGTGATCATCGCGGCCGGGAAATTCCACGGCGTGATCGCGGCGAACACGCCGATCGGCTCCTTGGTGACGATGATGCGGCGGCCGTGCTGCGGCTGCGGGATGGTGTCGCCATAGACCCGCTTGCCTTCCTCCGCGAACCACTCGACGAAGGACGCGGCATAGGCGATCTCGCCCCGGCTTTCGGCCAGCGGCTTGCCCTGCTCGGCCGTCATGATGACGGCCAGGTCCTCCGCGTTCTCCAGCATGAGCGTGAACAGGCGGCGCAGGACCGCCGAGCGCTCCTTGGCCAGGGTGGCGCGCCAGGCCGGGAAGGCGCGGGCGGCGGCCTCGATGGCCTGGCGCGTCTCGGCCGCGCCGAGTGCCGGGACCTCGCCGATCACCGCGCCAGTTGCAGGGTTCCGCACCGGCAGCGCCTTGCCGCTCGCGGCCTGCACCCATTGGCCGTCGATGCAGCAGGCTTGGCGGAACAGGCTGGGGTCCTTGAGCGGAAGCGGCGCGGTCGGGTTCAGCATGGGGGTCCTCCGTTTGCACGGAAGATAAGCGTCCCGTTCGCCGATGTCAGCGGGGCTGACGTGTCAGCGGGGCTGGCAAGCCAGCCGAGGCCGGCGTGTCAGCGGGCCTTGCTCCGCGCCGCCCGGAAGGCCGCCGCGCGTCCGGGCTTCTCGACCTGATGCGCGCGGCCGAACGCCATCGCGTCCGGCGACACGTCCGCCGTCACCACGCTGCCGGCCGCGACGAAGCTGCCGTCGCCCAGGGTGACAGGCGCCACAAGCACCGCCGACGTGCCGACGAACACCCCAGCGCCAATGGTCGTGCGGTGCTTGGCGTAGCCGTCGTAGTTGCAGGTGATGGTGCCGGCGCCGATGTTGGTGCCGGGTCCCACCGTGCTGTCGCCCAGGTAGCTCAGGTGGTTCGCCTTGGCGCCCGCGCCGAGCTGCGTCGCCTTCAGCTCCACGAAGTTGCCGACATGCGCACCCGCCGCCACCACGGTGCCGGGGCGCAGCCGGGCGTAGGGGCCGATCAGCGCGCCCGGGCCGACCTCGCAGCCTTCCAGGTGGCTGAACGCGCGGATCTCTGCGCCCGACGCCACGCTGACCCCGGGACCGAACACCACATGCGGCTGCACCGTCACGTCGGGCGCGAGCACGGTGTCGGCGCTCAGGAACACCGTGTCCGGCGCGGTCAGCGTCGCGCCGCCGTCCATTGCGGCCCGGCGCAGCCAGCCCTGCACCGTTGCCTCCGCTTCGGCCAGCTCGGCGCGGGAGTTGATGCCGCGCAGCTCCTCGGCCGGCGCTTCCACGGCGGCGACCCGGTGCCCCTCCGCGCGGGCCAGCGCCACGCAGTCCGTGAGGTAGAACTCGCCTTTCGCGCTCGGCTTCACCCCCCGCAGCCAGCGCAGCATGTCGGCGGCGGGGGCGCACAGCACGCCGGCGTTGCACAGGCGGACCGTGCGCTCCGCCTCCGTCGCGTCGGCCCACTCCACGATGCGCTCCACGTCGGCGCCCCCCGCGGCGGCGCCCCGGGTCAGCACGCGGCCGTAGCGGCCGGGGTCGGCGGGGCGCATCGCCAGCAGCGCGAGCGCCACGCCCCCGGCGCGCCGCGCGTCCAGCAAGCGCCGCAGCGTTTCGGGCCGGATCAGCGGGTTGTCGGCATACAGCACCGCCACGTCGCCGCCGCCGAACTGCTCCGCCGCTTGCAGCGCCGCGTGGGCGGTGCCGAGCCGCTCCTCCTGCACGACCACGGGGTGCGGCGCGGCGGCGCGGGCCAGCGCGTCCATGCCCGGTCCGGCGACCACCACGATGCGGTCGAATGCCTCCGTGCAGCTTGCGATCAAGTGCCGCAGCGTCGGGCGGCCCGCGAGGGGGTGCAGCGCCTTCGGCAGCGCGGACTTCATGCGGGTGCCCAGCCCGGCGGCCAGCAGGACAGCGGTTGTCGTCATGCAACGATGGGTAGCGTCCGGCCCGCGCCCATGTCAAAGCCAACGTTGACAAAGCCTAAGTTGTTTTTGCGGAGCGCCTCCATGGAACCGACCCTGCTGCTCGACCTCGACGGGACGCTGGTGGACACCGTCCCCGACCTGCTGGCGAGCCTCAACCGCCTGATGGCGTCGCACGATCTCCCGGCGCTCACGACGGCGGAGGTGGTTCCCATGATCGGCGACGGCGCGGGCGTGCTGACGCGCCGGGCGATGGCGGCGCGCGGCCGGGAAGCGATGCCGGGCGACCTGCAAACGCTGCTGGCCGACTACACCGCCCACGTCGCGGACGGGTCGCGCCTGTTCCCGGAGGTGGAGCCGACCTTGCGCGCCATGGCGGCCGACGGCTGGCGCCTGGCGGTCTGCACCAACAAGCCTGTTGTCGCGTCGCGCGAGCTGCTGGAAACGCTGGGCGTGCTGGAACTGTTCGCCGCCGTGGGCGGCGGCGACAGCTACCGCACCCGCAAGCCGGCCCCCAAGCACCTGCTGTCCACCGTGGCGGACGCGGGAGGGCGCGCGGCCGCGGCGGTGATGGTCGGCGACCACCACAACGACGTGCAGGCCGCCGCCGGGGCCGGGGTGCCGTGCATCTTCGCGGCCTGGGGCTACGGCGCGGCGCCGGCGGGGGTGGCGGCAACGGCGGCGGCGTTCCCGGAAATCGCCGGGCTGGCGCGGGCTCTACTCGGGCGGGGCTAGGTACATCGTCAGGCTGCCGATCAGGTCGGTCTCGAATTGCATCCTCACCGGGATCATCGGGCTGCCCGGCGCCAGGGCGGCGAACCAGGCGGTGCCGCGCCGCGGGCGCCCCGCCGCCGCCCGGTCCGCGTCCAGCTTGAAGCCGGCAAGCTGCCGCCCCTCGAAATCGCAGCGCAGCGCTGTCCCTGCGAAGCTGGAGCGGCTCGTCTGCTCCAGCACCTCGCGCCCGGCGGTGCGCGCGCTCAGCTCGGACAGGCGGCGTCCGTCGAAGGTGCGGGAACGCCCCTCGCACCGGCCCGTCGCGTTCACCTGGCGCACCAGTTGCGCCATGGCGCTCACGCTGTCGATGGTGCCGGCCCGGTCCGCGGGGGCGACCTGCTCGCGTTCCTCCTCGTTGGGCGGCGTGAGCGTTCGGACCTCCGGCTGCCCCTTGGGATAGTCGATCTCCGTCACGCGGGGACGCCCGCGCAGGTGGCCGACGCTGTAGAAGCGCCGGGGCGCCGGGCGGTCGCCGACGAAGGCGCCTTCCACCGTGGTGTCCTGCTCGAACCGGACCACGAAGCCCACCGTGCCGGCGGTGCGGTAGGCCAGATGCACCCGGTAGTCGCGCGGGCTGACGGCGATCTCCGCGTCCAGGCGCAGCACGTTCAGCCCGGTGGCGTAGGCGGCGTAATGCGCCGTGACCGGCTGCGCACCGGCCGCCGGAAGGCCGAGCAGGAGCAGGGCAGCGGCTGGAAGTCTCATGCCGCCATTGTCGGGCCAAAACCGTGCTGCCGCAACTTGACACCGGCGGGACCCGGCCCTTACACAGCCAGCCCTTGGCACACCGGCCAAGCGGCCTTTCCCGAAGGCTTGGGCGCGTAGCTCAGCGGTAGAGCATTCGCTTCACACGCGAAGGGTCACAGGTTC
>CAXUIQ010000267.1:0-5898 GCA_964250815.1 uncultured Acetobacteraceae bacterium | reverse complement strand
CTCCCCGGCGTACACCAGGGTCGGCGCCAGCATGGCCGGGCCGGGGCCGCGCGGGTCCAGCATCTCGAACTCGCCGCCCGGCGGGTCGCCGGAGCCGTCCCCGCCGCTGTCCACGTAGTAGGCGCCGGACCAGAACGCGCCCGGGTGGTAGTGGCAGATGTTGCTGTCGCCGGGGCCGTTGACGTTGGCCCAGGCGCTCACGGTCCAGGCCGGCGCCACGGCCCGGCCGCTGCGGTGCCGGGTCAGCTCGTTGGCGACGGAGCGGGCCATCGCCAGCACCTCGGCGGCCCGCGGGCTGCCCCAGTCCTCGATGGCCCGGTCCGAGTGCCAGCCGCCGGAGTTGGACGCCTGCATGGAGGGCGCCGCCGCGCGGCGGGCCAGGATGCGCTCCCGCAGCTCGGCGTTGCGCGGCCCGGCGTCCGGCGTGTCCACCGCGGCCACCAGCGTCGGGAACACCTGCCGCACCGCGATCTCAAGCTTGATGGCCATCCGCTGTCCCGTCCCTTGGCCCGTCCTCTGGCCCGGCACGATGGCAAGCCGTGGCGCGTTGCGCAATTCCGCGGCATGGTCCCGCCAGCACCCAGCCGCGAGCCGACCGTGACCGCAAGCGCCCGCCCGACCGACTCGACAGCCGTCCTGCAACGGCGCGACGCCATCGTAGAACTGGTGGCGGAGGCGGGCTTCATGAGCGTGGAAGGTCTGGCCACGCGGTTCGGCGTGACGCCGCAGACGATCCGGCGGGACGTGAACAGCCTGTATGCCGAAGGAAAGCTCAGCCGCCACCACGGCGGCGCGGGCGTGCCGTCCAGCGGGCGCAACGTCGGCTACTCCGCGCGGCAGGTGCTGCAGCACGACGCCAAGCGCCGCATCGCCCGCGCCGTCGCCGCGCGGGTCCCCGACGGCGCATCCCTGTTCATCAACATCGGCACCACGACGGAGGAGGTCGCGCGGGCGCTGCACGGCCATCGCAACCTGCGGGTCGTCACCAACAACCTGAACGTCGTCAACCTGCTGATCCCGTCCGGCGAGTGCGAGATCATCATCGCCGGTGGCCTGGTGCGCAACCATGACGGAGGCTTGGTGGGGGAGGCGACCCTCGACCTGATCAACCAGTTCCGGGTGGACTTCGGCATCATCGGCATCAGCGGCATCGACCTGGACGGCACCTTGCTGGACTACGACTACCGCGAGGTCCGCATCGCCCAGGCCATCCGGCGCAACGCCCGGCAGGTGTTCCTGGCCGCCGACCACACCAAGTTCGGCCGGCCCGCGATGGTGCAGGCCGGCACGCTGGCGGGCGTTGCCGTGCTGTTCACCGACGCGCCGCCGCCCGGGCCGGTCGTGGAGTTCATGCAGCGGGAGGGGGTGGAATTGTGCCTGGCGCCGGAGTGAAGGCGGCCGGAGTGCATGTGATCATCGCCTTTTCGGTTGCGAACATCACGGACACGCCATAGGCTATGTTCCAGCGCCTCCGGTCAAGGAGGCCGGGGAGGGCGGCCTGTCCGACGCAGCCATAGACGTTCTGGTCATCGGCGGCGGCGTCAACGGCTGCGGCATCGCGCGGGACGCCGCCGGGCGCGGGCTGTCGGTGATGCTGTGCGAACAGGGGGACCTGGCCGGCGCGACCTCGTCCGCCTCCAGCAAGCTGATCCACGGCGGGCTGCGCTACCTGGAGCATTACGAGTTCCGGCTGGTGCGCGAAGCGTTGCAGGAGCGGGAGCGGCTGCTCCTGCTGGCGCCGCACATCATCTGGCCGCTCGATTTCGTGCTGCCGCACCAGGGCGGGCTGCGCCCGGCGTGGCTGGTGCGGCTGGGGCTGTTCATGTACGACCACCTGGCCCGGCGCCGCCGCCTGCCGCCCACCCGGGCCGTGCGGCTCGGCAGCGATCCCGTGGGCGCCCCGTTGCAGCCGGGCTTCGACCGCGGCTTCGTCTATGCCGATTGCTGGGTGGAGGACTCCCGCCTGGTGGTGCTGAACGCACGCGACGCCGCCGACCGCGGCGCGCAGATCCGGACCCATACGCGGCTGGCCGCGGCAGCGCGCGAGGACGGGCTGTGGCGCTGCGACGTGGCGGGTCCGGACGGCGCGCAGCAGTCCGTCCGCGCCCGCGCCGTGGTCAACGCCGCCGGGCCGTGGGTCGGGGACGTGCTGCGCCGCGCCCTGGGCCAGAACGCCGCCAAGCAGGCGCGGCTCATCAAGGGCAGCCACATCGTCGTGCCGCGCCTGCACGGCGGCGACTGGGCCTACATCCTGCAGAACACCGACCGCCGCATCGTCTTCGTCATCCCGTACGAGGGCGAGTACTCCCTGGTCGGCACCACCGACATCCCGTTCGAGGGCGATCCCGGCCACGTGGCCATCAGCCCGGCGGAGGCCGACTACCTGCGCGCGGTCGTCAACCGCTACTTCAGGAAGCAGGTCGGCCCGGCGGACGTGGTGCGCAGCTACTCCGGCGTGCGCCCGCTGTTTGACGACGCCGCGGCGGACGCCTCCGCGGTGACGCGCGACTACGTGCTGGAC
This sequence comes from uncultured Acetobacteraceae bacterium, assembly GCA_964250815.1. GTDB lineage: Bacteria > Pseudomonadota > Alphaproteobacteria > Acetobacterales > Acetobacteraceae > CAHJXG01. Next base: position 3,377 of record CAXUIQ010000267.1, on the reverse strand, counting down.
ATGGAAGCGCCGGAGGGCGGGGGCGCCCTGCTGTCGGTGTTCGGCGGCAAGATCACCACCTACCGCCGCCTGGCCGAGCACGCGATGGAGAAGCTCGCCGCCGCCCTGCCCGACGGGCGGAGCTGGGGTCCTGCCTGGACCGGCACGGCGCCGCTGCCCGGCGGCGACATGCCGGACGCGGACTTCCCGCGCTTCGAGGCCGCCTTCGCCGCCGCGCACCCGTTCCTGCCGCCCCCGCTCGCGCTGCGGCTGGCGCGGGCCTATGGCACCCTGGCGGAGGCCGTGCTGGACGGGGCGTGCAGCCTGGAGGCGATGGGACGGGACTACGGCGCCGGGCTGCACCAGTGCGAGGTGGACTACCTCGTTGCCCGCGAGTGGGCGCAAACGGCGGACGACATCCTTTGGCGGCGGTCCAAGCTCGGCCTGCACGTGCCGGCCGGCGCCGCGGCGGCGCTGGACGCGGCGTTGCAGCGCTCGGCGCAGGCCGCGTGATAGGCGCGGCCTGATGGCCTTCGCCCTGCGCCAGGTGGCGCGCGTGGTCGGCGGCCAGACGCACCTGCACCCGATGGACCTGACGTTCGAGGACGGGTCCCTGACGGTGCTGCTCGGCCCCGTCCGCGCCGGCAAGACCAGCCTGATGCGCGTGCTGGCCGGGCTGGACCATCCCACGGCGGGACGCCTGCTGGAGGACGGGCGGGACATCACCGGCCTCGATGTCCGCAAGCGCAGCGTCGCGATGGTCCATCAGCAGTTCATCAACTACCCGCACTTCACCGTCCGCCAGAACATCGCCTCCTCCCTGCGTCTTTCCGGGCGTCTTTCCGGGCGCCTGTCCGGCAGGATGGGCCGCGCGCAGCGGGACGCGCGGGTGCGGGACGTGGCCGGGCGCCTCGGCCTGTCGGCGCTGCTGGACCGGCTGCCGGCGGAGCTGTCCGGCGGGCAGCAGCAGCGGACCGCGCTGGGCCGTGCGCTGGTGAAGGACAGCCGGCTGCTCCTCTTGGACGAGCCGCTGGTCAACCTCGACTACAAGCTGCGCGAGGACCTGCGCGCCGAGATGAAGGCGCTGTTCAAGTCCGGCAGCCGGGCCGTCGTGTATGCGACGACCGACCCGCACGAGGCGCTGCTGCTGGGCGGGCGCACCTGCATCCTCAAGGAGGGCCGGCTGGTGCAGGCGGGCGGCACGCTGGACATCTACCGCGCCCCGGCCAGCCTGGAAGCCGCGGAACTCGTCAGCGACCCGCCGATGAACTTCATGCCCGGCACAATCGACGGCGGCACGGCGCGGATCGACCACGGACCCGCGCTCGCCGCCCCGGCGCCGCTCGCCCCCGGACGCTACACCTTCGGCCTCCATGCCAGCCACATCGCCCTGGACCGCGGCAGCGCTGAAGTGCCGGTGGTGCTGGAACTGGCGGAGATCAACGGCTCCGAAACCCTGCTGCACGGCGCGTCGGGCGGGCTGTTTCTGACCATGCAGATGACGGGCGTGCACAACCTGCCGCCGGGCACGCCGCTGGTGTTCCGGTTCGACCCGGCGCGGCTTTATGCGTTCGAGGCCGCCGGCCGGCTGGCCGCCGCCCCCGAGTTCGCGCAGCATCCGATCGAGGGGGCACGGCATGGCGTGCATCAGACTGCTTGACGTCGCCCACAGCTACCGCGCCAAGCCGTCGAAACCCTCGGACTACGCATTGCAGCCCTTGGACCTGACGTGGGAGGACGGCGGCGCCTACGCGCTGCTGGGGCCGTCCGGGTCGGGCAAGACGACCTTGCTCAGCATCCTGTCGGGCCTCTTGAAGCCGTCGCGGGGCCGGCTGCTGTTCGACGGCCGGGACGTGACGGCGCTGCCGTCGCGGGCACGCAACATCGCCCAGGTGTTCCAGTTCCCGGTCGTCTATGACACCATGACGGTGTTCGACAACCTGGCCTTTCCCCTGCGCAACCGCGGCGTGGCGGCCGGCCGGATCGCCCCGCGGGTCGAGAAGATCGCCGCCATCCTGGAGCTGACGACCGACCTCGGCCGCCGCGCGGCCGGGCTGACGGCGGACGCCAAGCAGCGCATCTCCATGGGCCGCGGCCTGGTGCGGGAGGACGTGGCGGCCATCCTGTTCGAGGAGCCGCTGACGGTGATCGACCCCGCGCTGAAATGGCAGCTCCGCCGGCAGCTCAAGCGCATCCAGCGCGAGCTGCAGGTGACGCTGATCTACGTCACGCACGACCAGACGGAGGCGCTGACCTTCGCCGACCAGGTGCTGGTGATGGAGCTTGGCGCGGTGTTGCAGCAGGGCAGCCCGCAGGAGCTGTTCGAGGAGCCGGGCCACGTCTTCGTCGCCCACTTCATCGGCAGCCCCGGCATGAACCTGCTGCCCTGTGCGCTGGAGGGCGGGATGGCGTCGGTCGGCGGGCAGCGCGTCCCGGTGGGATTCCCGGCGGGCCTCTCAGCAGGCCCGGGCGGGCGGCCCGCGCCCGGCAGCCTGGTCCTGGGCATCCGGCCGGAGTTCGTGGCGCTGGCCGATCCCGGCGGGGCCGCCCCGGTCCGCATCGCCGTGGAAAGCGTCGAGCCGCTGGGCAGCCACCAGGTCATCAACGGGCGGCTGGGCGGGGACCGCTTCGTGGTGAAGGCGCCGCCCGACCTGGCGGTGCCCACGGACCGGGACCTCACGGTCTGGCTGCCGCCGGGCCGGGTGAAGCTGTATGCCGACGGGCGGCTGGTGACGCCGTGAAGCCGGTGAACCACCGCGCCTGGCTGCTGGTGGTCCCGGTGATCGCCGTGGTCGCGTTCAGCGCCATCATCCCGCTGATGACCGTCGTGAACTACTCGGTGCAGGACATTCTGGGGCCGGACCGCCGGGTGTTCGTGGGCGACGAGTGGTTCCGCGACACGCTGCACAACGCGGAGCTGCACGACGCCTTCCTGCGGCAAGTGGTGTTCTCGGCCTGCGTGCTGCTGATCGAGGTCCCGCTCGGCCTGGCGCTGGCGCTCGCCATGCCCCGGCGCGGCGCGGCGGCGTCGGCATCCCTGGTGCTGCTGGGCCTTCCGCTGCTGATCCCCTGGAACGTGGTGGGTACGATCTGGCAGACCTTCTGCCGGGGCGACATCGGGCTGCTGGGGCTGGCGGTCCACCATCTCGGCATCGACTACAACTACGCGCTGAACCCGGCCGACGCCTGAGCGACCGTGCTGCTCGTGGACGTGTGGCACTGGACGCCCTTGGTGGTGCTGCTGTGCTACGCCGGGCTGCGCTCCATCCCGGACGCGTTCTACCAGGCGGCGGAGATCGACGGCGCCAGCGCCTGGGCGGTGTTCCGCCACGTGCAGTTGCCGAAGCTGCGCGGCGTGCTGACCATCGCGCTGCTGCTGCGCTTCATGGACAGCTTCG
>CAXUIQ010000266.1:0-5907 GCA_964250815.1 uncultured Acetobacteraceae bacterium | reverse complement strand
CCTGGAACACCCGCTTGAGCATCGACGCCTTTTCGAAGCACCTGCTGTTCATCGCCGCCCTGGCGCTGCTCTCGGCGGCGCTGGTGCGGGCGATGATCGGCTTCGGCCCGGCGGACCGGCCGGATGCCCGCAAGGCGCACACGCGGGTGGTGCCCAAGGGCGGCGGCGTGGGGGTGGTCGCGGCCTTCCTGGTCGGCATCGCGGTGCTGTACCACTACGCCGAGTTCTCCCGGCTGGCCGATCCCTACTTCCGCGGCGTGATCCTGGCCGCCACCGCCATCGCCGCCGTGGCATTCCTCGACGACGTGCTGGACTGGCCGTTCGCGGTCAAGCTCGCAGCGCAGTTGGGCGCGGCGGCGCTGGCGGTAGGGAGCGGGCTGGTCGTCGCCGGGTTGAACCTGCCGTGGTGGGGAACGGTCGAGCTTGGCTGGGCGGCGGCGCCGCTGACGCTCGCCTGGATCCTGTTCGCGACCAATGCCGTGAACTTCATCGACGGGCTGAACGGCCTGGCCTCCGGCGTGTCGGCCCTTGCTTGCCTGGCGCTGGCGGCGATGGCGGCGGCGTTCGGGGGATGGTTCGTTTATTTCGCCTCGCTGCTGCTGGCGGCGGGGCTGCTCGGCTTCCTGCCGTTCAACTTCCCGCACGCCCGCATCTTCATGGGCGACGTCGGCAGCCAGTTCTGCGGCTTCGTGCTCGCGGTGCTGGCGGTGGCGGCGGGGCGGTTCCAAGGGGTCGAGCTTTCGGTGCTGCTGGTGCCGATGCTGCTGTTCGGTGTGCTGTTCGACGTGGCATTTACCTTGGCCCGCCGGGCGATGGCCGGGGACCGCCTGACGCAAGCGCACCGCAGCCACCTGTATCAGGTCGCGCACCGGTCCGGCATGGGCGCCGCGTCGATCACCCTGGTGCACTGGGGGTTCGTGCTATGGGGCGGGCTGTGCTGCGCGCTGTTCATCGCCGCCCGGGGATCGGCGAAGCCGCTGCCGGTGCTGCTCGTGCTGCCGCCGCAGCTTGCCTGGGCGGCGTTCGTCGCACTCCGTGCCCGCCGCGCATCGCTTGGACGTTGGTAGCTGCGGCGCGCCTGGCAAGGCAGCGAGGCCCTGGCACACGGCGCTCCGATGACAAGTAATCAGCTCTTACACCAAGGTTTTTCTCTATCCGTCGCATCGGTGTTATTGATACTTACTTCAACCGAGGCGACGCTGCCGCACTCACCCCAGCAGAGCGCCCAATTTTGCTGGGTTTCCGGCCAGCACGCTTTTACGCCTGCACTGCGCCGGCTACTCCGCCCTTCACTGTCCCTGGAACGGGCCATTGCCGCCGGCAAGGGGAGCGAAATCGGCAAACCACGCCCTGAAAGGCCATCCACGCCCACGCTGTGCCATCCAGCGTGATTGGCTGGAAGTTGCCGACCTCGGCAAACAAGGCCCGCTCCAGGACAATCTCTCACACCACCGTGGCTGCACATGGGCAGCCACGGTTGCGATCGTGGCGGGAGACGTAATCGGCCTCCTTGGTAGCCTTCTCTCGGCGTGGTGCAAATCGCGCCGGTGAGCGACACAGCGATTCAGAGGTCACGGCCGCCCTGGCTGCGCGCGGCGTGAAAGGCGGCTCCTAACCCGTTTCGGCAACCGGAGCCTCAGCCATGCAGGCTGCCGCAGAAGCTATACGGCCTGGGCCTTGCGCGAGGTCTCTTGGGCGCTGCTGGCGGCAGCCGGCTTTTTCGCGCTGGCCGTCGCCTCGACCATGATGCCGCGGAGGTCGCGCAGGAAAGCCTGCCCCTTGAGGGTCCGCTGCACCAGCACGCTGCGGCGGTCCATCGGGTCCACCTTGCGCCGCGCAAGGTCCAACTCGCCCAGCCGGTCGAGCGCGCGGGTGATCGCCGGCTTCGACACGTTCAGGTCCGACGCCAGGCCGCGCACCGTATGCGCGCCGTCCTGCAGGTAGCACGTCAGGAACACCCCGAGCTGACGCGCCGACAGGTCGGGCCCGTCGCGCCGCACCAGGGCAACGATGGTGTCACGGAGGATGCCGACGGATTGGTCGGTCGTTTGATTGGCTGCCACGGTGTTTCGTCCTTTCAGGTAACGGGCATTTCCCTCGCCCAAGCAACATTCGTCCGGAAACGGCAATCGGTATCGCAGCGTCACCGATTCGTTTTTAATTGGTGACACTGCGGATCGTTAACAGTGATATGCAACAAATCCAGTACTGAAAACGATCACAGGACAGTCATTCGGCCATTTAAACGGCTTTGTTAACGCGATTTAATGTTTCGATGGCCAAAAACAGTGCGCGAAGCCCCAGGGCCTCCCCACCCTCCGGCCGTCCGGGCCGGGTTTGATCATTCCAGGCATACGTGTCGAGGTGCGCCCACGCGGTTCCAGGCGCAACGAACCGGTGCAGAAACAGCGCGGCAGTGATCGCGCCCGCCATCGGCTTGCTAGACACGTTGCTCAGGTCGGCCACCGAGCTGGCAAGCCAAGGGTCGTAGCCCGGCCAAAGCGGCAGCCGCCAAACCGGATCGGCGCAGCACCGGCCTGCGGCCAGCACGGCATCGGCGACCTGGTCGCCCTCCGCCGTGTGCGGCGCGAACAAGGCCGGCAGGTCCGGGCCAAGCGCCGTCCGCGCTGCGCCGGTCAGCGTCGCGGCGTCGATCAGCAGGGCGGGATGCCCGTCCGAAGCCTCCGCCAGCAGGTCGCACAGCACCAGGCGCCCTTCCGCGTCCGTGTTGCCGACCTCGACGCTGAGGCCGCGCCGGGTGCGCAGCACGTCCAAAGGCCGCATCGCGTCGCCCGAGACCATGTTCTCGACGCAGCCGATCCGCACCGCCAGCCGCACCGGCAGGTCCGCCTGCATCACCATGCGCGCGAGGCCGAGCATCAGCGCCGCGCCGCCCATGTCCTTTTTCATGCGCAGCATCCCCGCCGACGGCTTCAGGTCGTAGCCGCCGCTGTCGAAGCACACGCCCTTGCCGCACAGCGACACCAGGGGCGCGTCCGGCCCGGCGGCGCTGCCCCGCCACAAGAAGCTCGCGACCCGCGGCGGACGCGCCGAGCCGCGGCCGACCGCGGCGACCGCCGGATACTCGGCCGCGAGCCGCTCGCCGTCCACGATCTGCCCTTCTGCGCCGAAGCTTGCGCCCAAGGCGCGGGTCGCGTCGGCCAGCTCGGCGGGGCCAAGGTGGTTGGCAGGCGCATTGATCAAGTCCCGCACGAGCCAGGTTGCCCGCGCGGCGGACCGTGCCGCCTCGTGGCCGCCCGCCACCGAAAGCTTGGCCATCGTCCGCGGGGCGGGCAGATGCGCCGCATACTGGTAGGCGCCGAGGCAAAAGCCCAGCACGGCGCCATCCATGTCGAAGTCGCCCGGCTCCAACCGCGCGACCGTTCCCTTCGGCAGTGCCGCCGCCAAGCCGCCATGCGCGAAGGGCGCTCGGTCGTCGCCCAGGCCCAGCAGCGCGCCGGCCAGGCCGTCGGGACCCGGCAGCAGCGCCAACTGCCCGGGCAAGGCGGCAAACCCGGCAGCCCGCGCAAAGATGGCCTGTCCGGGCGGCAGCGCCGCAAGCGCCGCGTCCAGGACGTCCGGCCGCACGGACCGGATCGGCAGCGCCGCCCCCTCCGCGTCCGCCTCGGCAAAGCAGTCCAGGTCGCGATCGTACATCCCGGGTTAACTCCGGCCGCGCACCGATTCGCGACAAGCCGCCTCGGGCGTCGGCTTGGTTTCATGTTGCCCACTCTTGGCCGCAGGCAAGGCGGCCCCCCGCGGCGCGCGTGGCGTTCATGCGCCGCCGCCTGCCATCCAAAACTTGCAATCCGGCGGCGGAGGCCCAACCATCCCCGCATGTCGGGCTTTCCCTCCCGGGTCAAAGCGGTCCTCGGTCCCACCAACACCGGCAAGACGCATCTTGCCATCGACCGCCTGCTTGCGCATGCGTCGGGGATCATCGGCTTTCCGCTGCGCCTGCTGGCGCGCGAGAACTACGACCGCATGGTGGCGAAGAAGGGCGCGAAGTCGGTGGCGCTGATCACCGGCGAGGAGAAGATCGTGCCGCCTGGCGCGCGCTGGTTCTCCTGCACCGTGGAGGCCATGCCGCTCGGCCGCGCCGCCGAGTTCGTCGCGGTGGACGAGATCCAGCTCTGCGCCGACCCCGACCGCGGCCACGTGTTCACCGAGCGCCTGCTGCATGCCCGCGGCATGGTGGAGACCATGTTCCTGGGCGCGGAGACCATCCGCCCGCTGCTGCAACGACTCGTGCCGCAGGCGGAGGTCGAGACCCGGCCGCGCTTGTCGCAACTGGCCTACGCCGGCCCGGCCAAGCTGGTGCGCCTGCCGCCGCGCAGCGCCGTGGTCGCTTTCAGCGCCGGGGAGGTCTATGCCATCGCCGAGCTGATCCGCCGCCGCCGGGGCGGCTGCGCCGTGGTGATGGGCCGGCTGTCGCCGCGCACCCGCAACGCCCAGGTGCAGCTCTACCAGAACAAGGAGGTGGACTTCCTGGTCGCCACCGACGCGATCGGCATGGGGCTGAACATGGACGTGGACCACGTCGCCTTCGCCCGGCTCAGCAAGTTCGACGGCCACCGCTCGCGCCACCTGGCCGCGGCCGAGGTCGCGCAGATCGCAGGAAGGGCCGGGCGCGGCATGCGCGACGGGACCTTCGGCACCACCGCGACCTGCCCGCCGCTCGACGACGACCTGGTGCGTGCCGTGGAAGGGCACGAGTTCGAGCCGCTGGAGCAGCTCTATTACCGCAACGCCGCGCTGGACTTCACGACGCTCGATACCCTGCTCGCCACCCTGACGGCGCCGCCGCCGCGCCCGGGCCTGGTGCGCGGACCCGATGCGACGGACCTCGAAACGCTGGAGGCGCTGTCCCGCGAGGAGGAGATCCGGGCCATGGCGCGGGGCCGCCGCATGGTCCGTCTGCTGTGGGAAACCTGCCAGATCCCCGACTTCCGCAAGCTGGCGGACGACACCCATACAAGGCTTTGCGCCCGCATCTTCGGCCACCTGGCGCGGGAAGGCACGCTGCCGACGGATTGGCTGGACACCGGCATTGCCGGGCTGGCCCGCACGGAGGGCGACTTCGACACGCTGATGCAGCGGCTCTCCGGCGTCCGCATCTGGGCCTACATCGCCGCCCGGTCGGACTGGGTGCGCGACGCGCCGGCCTGGCAGGCCCGCACGCGGGAGGTCGAGGACCTGCTGTCGGACGCGCTGCACGAGCGGCTGACGACGCGCTTCGTGGACCGCCGGGCCGCCCACCTGATGCGCCGGCTTGAGGAGATCGATGGCCAGGAGCTGCTGTCCGCTGTGACCGCCCGCGGCGAGGTCGTGGTGGAGGGCCATTCGGTCGGCCATGTCGGCGGATTCGCCTTCCTGCCGGACCCGCTCGCGGAAGGCCAGGAGAAGCGCCTGGTGCTGCGCGCCGCCCGCCGCGCCTTGCGCGAATGGATGCCGCGCCAGGTTGCCGATCTGGAAGCGGCGGAGGACGCGGCGCTCACACTGCTGCCCGACCACAAGCTCGCCTGGAACGGCGTGCCGGTCGCGCGGCTGCGGCCCGGCGCCAGCCTGCTCCGCCCGGCGGTCGAGGTGCTGGACAGCGAGTTCCTTGACGGCCCGCAGCGGGAGCGGGTGCGGGTGCGGCTGGCCCGCTGGGTGGCCGGCTTCATCACCCGCGACCTGGCGCCGCTGTTCGCAGCCGAGGCCGCGGCCGGCCAGGACCCGGCGCTGCGCGGCCCGCTGCACCGCATCGTCGAGGCCGGGGGCGTGGTGCCGGGCGACGCCGGGCAGGACATCGCGCCGGCGCTGCGCGGGCGGCTCAAGGCGCTGGGCGTGCGCGCCGGCCGTTTTGCGCTGTTCTTGCCGGCGATGCTGAAGCCGCGGGCGCAATCGACCCGCGCAGTGCTGTGG
>CAXUIQ010000265.1:0-5919 GCA_964250815.1 uncultured Acetobacteraceae bacterium | reverse complement strand
ACGGCATCTACCTGCTACGGCGTCCGGAGGATCTGATCGACACCCTCGCCGCCGTCCACGCCGTGGACGCCGCTGCCCTCGGCCTCGACACGCTGGGCCGTCCCGAAGGCTTCCTGGCCCGCGCCGTGGACGGCTGGCGCCGCCGCGGCCTCGCCGTCGCTGAAGGCCCCACCGCCCGCCTGATCCAGCAACTCGGCGCCTGGCTCGACGCCCACAAGGTGCCGGACGGCCCGCCCACCCTGCTGCACAACGACTTCAAGCTCGACAACCTCATCCTCGACCCGGCCACCCTCCAGCCCACCGGCCTCGTGGATTGGGACCAGGGCACCCGCGGCGACCCGCTGTTCGACCTCGCGACCCTGCTCAGCTACTGGACCGAAGCCTCCGACCCCCCCGCCATGCACGCGCTGCAGCAGATGCCCACCGCGGCGCCGGGCTTCCTGACCCGCGAGCAGGCGGCAGAAGCCTACGCCGCCCGCACCGGGCGCGACCTCGGCGCGTTCCGCTTCCACCGCACCTTGGGCATCCTCAAGCTCGGCGTCATCTTCCTGCAACTGCACGCGCTGCACCGCAAGGGCGCCACCGACGACCCCCGCTACGTTGCCTTCGGCCCCCTCGCCCACGGCCTGCTGGAAGTCGCATACGAGGTGTCCGCCGGTCGCATGTTCTAAGCATCATTCGGCGGAGCGTGCCACGCTCCGCCGGTAAAATGATGCGGCCCAACAAAGAGCCTAAGCAGGCTTGCGTGGCACAAGCCACGCAAGCCTGCTTAGGGCCGCGCCTCGTATGCTCTTTCGCAACGGCGTGTGCGTTTCCGTCTTGTGGCGCCGCTGCCGCCCTGCCACGCTTTGCAGGAAAAGCGGAGGCGCCGCCATGGAAGCCAGGGAACACCCGACGGGCCGCAAGGACGGCGGAACATGGACGACATGGCCCTGAAAGGGACCGTGCGGCGTCGCGCCGCGTAGCCGTGGTGCGTCCCGTGCCCCGCCCCGCGCGCCCGGCGTCCCGCAAGGCCCAGGCCGCGTGAGCGGACCGGTCGCGGACTGGCTGGACAGCCTGCCTGCCGCCGGGCTGGCCGCCACCATCTGCGGCGGCCTCGTGGCCGTTACCCTGCTGGGCGTGTTCCTGGTGCATCCGCCCATGCGCCGCCTCCTCCACGCCAAAAGCCCGGCGAACGACCTCGTGGTCTATGCCGCGGGCAGCTTCGGGGTGATCTACGCCGTGCTGCTCGGCCTGCTGACCGTCGCGACCTTCCAGACCACCAAGGACGTGGAGGACAACATCGGCCGCGAGGCCTCCAACCTGTCCACCCTCTACCGCACCGCCGACGGCTACCCCGAGCCGCTGCGCTCCGACCTGAAGTCGGAGCTGCGCGACTACACCCGCTACGTCCTGGAGAAGGACTGGCCGGCCCACCGCAAGCGCCTCGTGCCCTTCGGCGGCGAGCACCGGCTGCAGGTGATCCGGCAAACCCTGTTCTCCTTCGAGCCGGCCACCAGGAACCAGGACGCGCTGCACAACGAGATGCTGCGCTACCTCGACGCCATGACGGCGGCGCGCGAGCAGCGGCTCGGCACGGTCACGGCGGCCATCCCCGGCGTCTTGTGGTACGTCGTGCTGGCGGGCGCCCTGCTCACCATCGCCTTCTCCTGGATGCTGCACATGGAACGGCGGGCGCAGGTGCTGTTCGGCGGCATCACCGCCTGCTTCCTCGGCATGGTGATCTTCCTGATCTACGCCATGGACCACCCGTTGCAGGGCGCGGTCAGCGTCGGCCCGGACGCCTTCCAGTCCGTGTACGACTACGTGATGAAATGGGACGAGCCGGCATGACGCGCGCCCGGGCCAGGTCCGGGACTTGGCTCCTGCTCCTGCTCCTGTCCGCCGCCCCGGCCCATGCGGGAGAGCTGTTCGCGTCGGTCGGCACCGGCGAGCTGGACGGGCTTTACTACCCGGCCGCCCGGGAAATCTGCCAGGCGGTCAACCGCGGCCTGCCCGGCACCGGGGTGCGCTGCTCCCCGGAAACCACGCCGGGGTCGGTTTACAACGCGGACGCCATCGGGTCGGGCGAGCTTGAGTTCGCCATCATGCAGCCCGACGTCGCCTCCGCCGCCTACAACGGCCGCGCCGCCTGGGCCGGCAAGCCCGTGGCCGGGCTGCGCACGGTGCTCGCGCTGTATCCGGAAGTGGTGACGGTCATCGCCCGGGCCGGCGCGGCCATCCACGGCCTCGCCGACCTGGCCGGCAAGCGCCTCAACGTCGGCACCCAGGGCAGCGGCACGCGGGCCACCTGGGACGCGATCGAGGCCGGGCTGGGCTGGACCGGCGCCCGGCGCGTGCGGGCGGCCGCGCTCCGCACCGACGCGGCGACGCGGGCGCTCTGCCGGGGCGAGATCGACGCCAGCCTGCTGGTGGTCGGCCATCCCTCGCCCCTGGTGCGGGCGCAGCTCGCCGCCTGCCCCGCCAACCTGGTCCCGTTCGGCGGCGCCGCGGTGGAGCTGCTGCTGGAATCCATGCCCTACTACCGCCGCGAGACCATCCCCGGCGCCCCCTACGGGCTGGCCGCCGACGTGCCGAGCGTCGGCAGCCGCGCGGTGCTGGCCACCTCGTCCGCCATGGACGCCCGGGTCGTCGGCGTGTTCGCCCGCGCCGTGCTGTCCCAGCTCGACGACCTGCGCTCCCGCTTTCCCGCCTTCGCCGGGCTGGCCGCGGAGGAGATGGTCACGGGCGCCTTCCCCGCGCCGCTGCACCCGGGCGCCGTGCAGGCGTACCAAGACCTTGGCCTCGCGAAGTGACCCGGCGGCCGGAACCGCGCCCGGCCAAGGCCCCTGCCGGACCGGGCGGCGGCGCACGCAGGCGTCATGCAACCCGGCCCGGCCCGGCCGGTTTACCGCGGCTGACAGGACGCGCTTGCGCGGAGCGCGGACCACCGCGCCCCAGGCGTCACGCCGCCTTGTCCAACCCGAAGCGTCTTGTGCGCCGCCCCCGAGGACCCGCCCGCCAAAGGACTTGACATGGACTTCTCCATCCCCCCCGACCTGCAAGACCTCCAGCTCCGCACCCGCGCCTTCATCCGCGACCAGGTGATCCCGTTCGAGCAGGACCCGCGCCAGGAGCGCCACGGCCCCACCGACGACCTCCGCCGCGAACTCAACGCGCTGGCCCGGAAGGCCGGCCTGCTGGCGCCCCACGTGTCCCCCGAATACGGCGGCCTCGGCCTCAGCCACGTCGGCCGCGCCGTCGTGTTCGAGGAAGCCGGCTACTCGGTCCTCGGCCCGCTGGCCATGAACATCTCCGCCCCGGACGAGGGCAACATGCACCTCTTGGAACACGTCGCGACGCCCGAGCAGAAGTCCCGCTGGCTCGCCCCGCTCGCCCAGGCCTCCCTCCGCTCCTGCTTCGCCATGACCGAGCCGCCCCCCGGCGCCGGCTCCGACCCGGCGGCGCTCCTCACCACCGCCACCCGCGACGGTTCCGACTACCTGGTCCACGGCACCAAGTGGTTCACCACCGGGGCCATCGGCGCCGGATTCGCCATCATCATGGCGCGCGAAACCGCCGGCCCCCAGGAAGGCCGCGCCACCATGCTGCTCGCCGACATGGACCAGCCCGGCATCCGCATCGTCCGCGCCATGGACAGCATGGACCAGGGCTTCGCCGGCGGCCACGCCGTCGTCGAGTTCGACGGCCTCCGCGTCCCCGCCACGGATGTCTTGGGCGAACCCGGCCAAGGCTTCCGCTACGCCCAGGTCCGCCTCGCGCCTGCCCGCCTCACCCACTGCATGAGGTGGCTCGGCGCCGCCCGCCGCGCCCAGGACATCGCGCTCGCCTACACCTCGAAGCGCGAAGCCTTCGGCCAGCCGCTCGCGTCGCACGAGGGCGTCGGCTTCATGCTGGCCGACAACGACATGGACCTCCGCACCAGCCGCCTCACCATCTGGCACACCGCCTGGCTCTTGGACGAGGGCCACCGCGCCGGCGCCGAGAGCAGCATCGCCAAGGTGGTTTGTTCCGAAGCCATCTACCGCGTCGCCGACCGCTGCGTGCAGATGCTGGGCGGCCAGGGCGTCACCGGCGACACGCTGGTGGAGCGGATTTTCCGCGAGGTGCGGGGGTTCCGGATCTACGACGGGCCGAGCGAGGTGCATCGCTGGTCGCTGGCGCAGAAGCTGGTGAAGGCGGGGGCGAACCACTAAGGGCGGGGTCCAATCCCGGCATAGCCGGTCGCGACTGCCGTGCGGCTTTATCATGCACGTGCTATAATGCGCGCGGACGAGGTGGCGAGCATGTCAAACGTGGGATCAAAGGGCGTGGCGGGTTGGTCGGAGACATTGCCAAATGCCGCGACACGTGCGCTCTACGATAAGGATGAGTTCGGGTGGATGCTGCAGCAGGCCGACCTGCTGCGCGCCGGCCGTCTGGACGAGATCGACCGGCACTCCCTCGCCGAGTATTTGACCGACATGGCCCGCAGCAAAAGAACCGCATTCCGCAGCGCGATGACCATCCTGTTGCAGCATATGCTCAAAATTAGAATGCAGCCGGAGAAGACTACGCGAAGCTGGCTTCTGACCATCAACGTGCAAAGGCGAGAGATTGGGGTTCTGATTGATGACGAGCCTGGAATGCGGCAGTATATGCTAGACCTATATAATGAGGCTTACCCAGCCGCCCGTGAAGACGCTGCTATCGAGACCGGCATCGAGATCAGCCGCTTTCCGATGGACAACCCGTGGACCATGGGTCAGGTGCTGGCTTACCGGCTGCCGGAGCCTGCGCCACGTGGCCGCAAGGTGAAGCGGAAAGGCTGACGGTCAGTAAAAACAGGGATGCAAGGGGCCGAACGCCCACCTGGCACCAGCCCAGTCTCTGGCCCGCCAAGCAATATGGAAAGCCGACCGGCAGGGGAACGCAAAAAGCCCGCCTCACGGCGGGCTTTCACTTGCATTCTTTGACGATAAGGGGGGGCTTTCGCCCGCATTCTCAAAGCCGGTAAACAACGACATAGTCGCCCCGACGCCGAAAGTCAAATCCCGACGCCCCGGCCGCCCGCCGAGATGGGGTCCACCCGTGCCGTTCACTCCCGACGAACTTCGCGACCTCCCAGGCGTGATCTCGGCCCCGCGCTTCGCCACCTACTTGCAGGCAACAAACAACGACCGCCAGCGGGCGCTCGCTCTCTACGAATGGAACCTGACCCTCTCCGCCCAGTTCGTCGTACCGCTCCAAGTCTGCGAGGTCGCCGTGCGCAACGGGGTGGCCGAGGCTGTCGAGGCCGTCCACGGCGCCACCTGGCCTTGGTCCAACGGCTTTCTGCGCAGTCTTCCCCGCCCCAAGCGCCCAGGCGACTACAATCCCGAAACCGACCTTCGGAACACCGCGGCGCGGCAGCCGACGACCGGCAAGATCGTCGCGGAACTCAGGTTTGCCTTCTGGGGACAGCTCTTCACCGCAGGGCAGGATAGCCGGATATGGCTTGCGCATTTCCGCGCCTCTTTTCCCGGCGCTCCGACCGGCCTTGCCATTCCGGCCGTCCGTGCCATCGCTTACAACGACCTGAACGCCGTCCGCACCTTGCGCAACCGCATTGCCCATCACGAGCCGACCTTCGCCCGCAATATCGCCGATGGGTACCGCCGCATCCACGAGATGATCTCTTGGCGAAGCCCGGTCGCCGCGGCCTGGATGGACCGGAAGCAGGGCGTCACAGCCGTGATCCCCCTCAAGCCATAGCGTCCCATCAACCGCTGCCTCGCCCCAGCGTCTTCGCCATGAACACGCTCAGCGGGTCCGGCCGATGCGCCGCAAACGGCCCGCACCCGGCAAATCCATGGCGCCGATACAGCCGAAGCGCCTCGGACGACTTGACTCCCGTTTCCAGCATCAAGGTCCGCACCCCCTCCCCGGTCGCCGCCTGCT
>CAXUIQ010000264.1:2026-5923 GCA_964250815.1 uncultured Acetobacteraceae bacterium | reverse complement strand
GCGGGCTCGCTCGGCGCGTGCGCGTCCTGGGGCGAGCGCAGCGCGAGCGACAGCGCCGCCTGCACCTGGTGGGCGTCGTGCCCGTCCACCCGCTTGGTCGCCCAGCCCAGGGCTGCGAAGCGCTTGAGCTGGTCCTCCGAGGACGACAAGGCCGCGTCCCCGTCCCGGGAGGTGCCGTTGTCGTCCCACAGCACCGTGAGCTTCTCCAGCCGCAGGTGGCCGGCGAGGCTCGCGGCCTCGTGGCTGACGCCTTCCATCAGGTCGCCGTCGGAGGCGACGACCCAGGTGCGGTGGTCCACCAGGCTCTTGCCGTAGCGCGCCGCCATCATGCGCTCGGCGAGCGCCATGCCGACCGCCGCGGCCAGGCCCTGGCCAAGCGGCCCCGTGGTGGCTTCGATCGCCGGGTGCTCGCCGTGCTCGGGGTGCCCGGCGGCGGCGCTGTCGAGCTGGCGGAAGCGTTCCAGCACGTCGATCTCCATGCCGGCGTGCCCGGTGAGGTGCAGCAGCGCGTACAGCAGCATGGACCCGTGCCCGGCGGACAGCACGAAGCGGTCGCGGTCCGGCCAGCGCGGGTCGGCGGCGTCGAAGCGCAGCAGCTTGGCCCACAGCGCGGTGGCCGCGTCCGCCATGCCCATCGGCATGCCCGGATGGCCGGAGCCGGCCGTTTCCACGGCGTCGATCGCGAGCGCGCGGATCGCGTCCGCCATGCGGCGCTCCACCGTGGCGGGCCGGGCCAGGATGCTGGCCTGCGCCCGGAGCGCCGGGGCGTCCTGTCCGGCCCGGTCCCGTGCCAGGCTTGCCGCGCGAGTGGCTTCCATCGAACCTCCGCTTGCCGCGGCCCAGGCGCCGCAGGACGGGCCGCTATACGGGCGGAGCGGCGTGCGGGCAACCCCTGGGCGGCCCATATGGGGGCGAGCATCCCAAGGGGACCCCGATGAACGACCGCGCCACCTGGACCGCGTTCCTGCTGATGTGCTTCGCCCTTGTCGGCCTCACCGGCCTGTTCGCGACCTACGCCACCACCGTGCCGTGGGAGCGCGCGGTGATCCGCACCGGCGTGCTGGACCAGGTGCTGGCGGCTGCCCGCGCGCCGGACGCGGAAGCGCGGCTCCTGGCGCTCCGCCCCGCGCTCGGCCCGACCGCCGACGCCGTGCTGTCCGGCCCCGGCGACCTGTGGGACCGCGTGGCCGCCGAGCGGCGGGTGGTGCTGGACGAGCAGGGGCGGGAAGCGCGCAGCGTGGCGCACCGGGTCCGCATCATGGTGGGCATCGTGACGCTGATGGCGGCGCTGGTCGGCGCGGGGATCATGGCGCTGGCGTCGCGCCGGGCCGGCGACGCGCCGTAGGCCGCCTTGCCGCGGGTCGGCTCTCTGGTAAGGTTTCCACAAACCCTGCCCGCGACCAATGAAACAGAGGCGACGCGATGCCGACCGTCCATACCTGGAAGCCGACCAGCAGAGGCTTCATGCTCGCACCCGCCAATTTCGTGGACGGCACCGCCTTCGCCCCGGGCGACACGCTGGTGGTCAACGCCGGGGCCCCGAACGCCGGAGCGGCGGCCGGCGCCACGCTCGGCACGCTGACCACGGGCACGTTCGTCTTCAACGAGACCGGGGGCGCCGACGAAAGCCTGCTGCTCAACAACGTCGCGCTCGACGGCGCGTCCAGCCTCACCGTGACCGGCGCCCTGAAGCTCAACTGGTCTGCCGAAAACCAGTTCGTGAACGACGGGCTGGTCCAGCTCGGCACGGCCACGGCGTCCGGCAGCGTGTTCTACAACGAGGTCGCGACCACGACGACCCAGCAATCGCAGCTCACCAACAACGGCACGCTGCTGCTGCAGAACGCCAGCCTGTTCGAGGCCGATGGCGACAGCGCCGGCAGCACCCTGCTCAACAACCCCGGCGGCGTGGTCAGCGTCAACAGCGGCAGCCTGTTCCAGTGGGGGGCCTTTCAAGGCGCGGACTACGCCCACATCGCCAACGTCGCCAACAACGGCCTCGTCCTGGTCAACGGCGCAACGGGCCGCGGCACCGGCTTCGAGGTGGACGGCGACCTGTCCGGCTCCGGCCTCCTGTCGGTCAACGGCCCGCCGGGCACCCTGGCGTCGAACACTCTCGGCGAGATCCACGGCACCTCCACCGGGACGATCGACGTGGCGGGCGGCGAGGTCACGGCCGACGGCACGCTCGCGGGCGGCTCCATCACCTTCGAAGACGGCGACGGCCTGCTGCACATCGCCAGCACCGCCAACAAGACCGTGGGCGCGGTACTCGCCGGGTTCCAGGCCGGGGACGCCATCGACCTGGACGGCCTGCTCGCCGTGAGCAGCATCGCCTACGACGCGACGTCGCACGCCCTCACCCTCAACAACAGCGACGGCTCCACGGCCGCGCGCTTCACCCTGGCCGGCAGCTACGTTTACACCGATTTCAAGCTGGCCAGCGCCAACGGCGGCCTCGGCTGGCTCATCACCACCACCTCGACGGCCAACGCCGTCCCGGCTTTCAGCACCCAGGACACGGTGACGAAAGCCGCGGGCAGCAGCGCGGGCCAGCAGTACACCGGCCCCGTCAACTACCTGCAGTCGCAATGCATTTGGTCCAGCCCGGACGGGGTCAGCATCGCGGCGGGCCGGCCCAACGTGTTCCTGCAAGGCGGTTCGGGCAACGATGCGCCCTCCGTCGCCGCCGGCAGCAACGTGCTGGACGGCGGCCTCGGGTCCAACTTCCTGACCGGCGCCACCGGCGCGGACGGCGGCGACGACACCTTCTACCTCGACGGCACCGCCGGCACGACCTGGGACACCATCGCCAACTTCCACCCCGGCGACAGCGTGACCCTGTGGGGCTACGTGCCGGGCCAGAGCGCCACCGTGTGGGGCGCCAACGAGGGGGCTGCCGGCCACACCGGGGCCACGATCCACGCGGCGTTCGCCGGGGCGGGCACGGCGGTCAACGGCTCCGTCACCTTTGCCGGGCTGGGCCTCGCGGACGCGCAAAGCAAGATCACCCTAACCCCGGGCACCGCCGGCGGGCGCAGCTACCTTTACGCGCACTACAACGGGTGAGCGGCGCGACCGGCACGCCGACCCCTCGTCTGGAGCAGCCCTCGTGACGCCGACCACCCGCCGCCTTGGCCCCGTTCTCTGCCTCTTGTCCGCCTTGCCCGCCTTGTCCGCCTGCGGCTCCAACTCGGACGCCCGGCCGGATGCCGTCCTGAAAACCGGTCCCGACGCGAACGGCTTCCTTGTGATCGGCGCGGCCGACGAGAACGCCAAGAACAGCATGTTCTTCGTCACGCGGAACTTCGGGCTGAACCTGGTCCGCTCCGACGGGCGCACCGTCACCGTGCTCCGCCAAGGCTGCAACACCTACAAAGGGCTGTTCAGCGGCCAGTCCTGCGCCAGCGACCGCCAGCTTGCCTGGCAGGTGGTGGAGCTGCCGCCCGGGACCTGGCAGGTCGCCTCCGTCCACGAGCTGGTGACCCGCGGCTTCCCGGCCCGGAACGAGAGCATCGACGCCCGGCTGCCGCCCGGCATCACCGTGCGCGTGGGACCCGGCGAGGTCGTCTATGCCGGGGACTTCCTGTTCAGCATCAATCCCGACACGCTGGAGGGATACCTGAAGACCTACGCCCGCAACGACGCCGCCGCGAAGTCCGCGCTGTCCGCCTACCCCGGCCTGGGCGGCAGCTTCACCTACCGCGAACCCACCCATCCCGTGTCCGGGGGCGGCTGATGCGCCCGTGCTGGCCCTTGGCCGCGGCGTCCTCCCTGTTGCTGTGCGGCTGCCAGTCGGGGGCGAGGGAACGCGGGCGCAGCCCCCCCGCCCCGCCCGGGGCGGCCTGCTCGGTGGACCGCGGCGGCGCGCGGCCCGGCGCCGCGGCGAGTTCCCGC
>CAXUIQ010000264.1:0-2016 GCA_964250815.1 uncultured Acetobacteraceae bacterium | reverse complement strand
GGGGGGCTTTGCAACGCGGGCTTCCCACCCCCCCCCCGCCGGGGGGGGCGTGCGGGGTGGCCGGGGGGGGCGGGGGGCTGGGCCCGGGCGCCGCGGCGCCGGGCCGCGTCGAGTTCCCGCCGCAAGCGGGCACGCTGACGGTGTCCTGCACAAAGGAGGGCTACGCGGCGGGGCAGGGCGACGCCACGCCGTCCCACTTGCCTCCGGCCTTCGTGCCGCCGACCCTCGGGCTGATCGGCCTGGCCGTCCTGGCCGCGGCGCCGTCCGGCCCGAAGTCGGATTGGCACTACCCAGCCGAGATCAGGGTGGAGCTGAGGCCGCTCGGCGACCCCGGGACGCCGCGCCCGCTGTCCGGGCTGCGCCTGCGGTGAGCGGCGCGCGCTTGTGCGGGGCCATGATGCAACCTCCGCCGCGCCGCGCGTTTGGAAGCCAGGCCCACAAAGGAGCAGCGCCATGAAGCAGCCGCACACCGAGGAAACCATCGACCACACCGACGGCCAGCAGGACACCGGCAACCACAAGAAGCCCGGCGCCCCCGACGCCGGCGGCGCCGACAAGCTCGGCGGCACCCGCGCCGGCGCCGAGAACCTGGAACACTCGGACGCCAAGGAACCGCCGAAGCGTCCGGTCTGACCCGCCCGGCGGTTCCGCTTCCCAAGCCCGGTCCCGCCTGCTCCCAGCCTATTTCAGCGCCGCCCCGGGGCCATACTTGAACCAGAATACCCCGGGGCCACGTCTTTCCCATGAACCGCATCCCGCCCGTCATCGACATGGCTCCCGATGGCACGTTCCGCACCAAGCCGCCCGGCATGCGCGCGCCGCTGTCGTTCAAGCTGCTGCTGGGGGCGACCATCGTCGCCGTGCTGGCCGGCGCCGCGGCGGTGGCGGCCCTGGCGCTGTGGATTGCCGCCCTGCTGCTGCCGCTCGGGGTGATCGCCGCCGTCGTGGCCTGGGGCGCCTACAAGTACCGTGCCTGGCGCCGTGCCGTCCCCAGCGGCGCGCGGTCGGTTTACCACCGGTTCCGCTGAGCGCGGGCCGCGCCGCGGACGCGCGCGCCCCGCGCGGCAGTTGAATTCGCAAGGGCGATGATCCATGACTGCCGGCATGACCCGGGACGCGCCGCAGCCCAAGATCTCCACCGGCACCGCCGGCCTTGACGCCATCCTGGGCGGCGGGGTCGATCCCGGGCGGGTGTACCTGATCGAGGGAACGCCCGGCGCCGGCAAGACGACGCTGGCGCTCAGCTTCCTGCTCGAGGGCGTGCGCCAGGGCGACTGCACGCTCTATGTCACGCTGTCGGAATCCGAGGACGAGCTGCGCTCCGTCGCCGCCAACCATGGCTGGGACCTGGACGGCATCGACATCTTCGAACTGGTGACGGAGGCCGGGCTGGACGGGGAAGCCGAGCAGAGCGTGCTGCACCCGGCGGAACTCGAACTGGGCGAGACGGCGCGCGCCGTGATGGCCCGGGTGCGGGCGCGCAACCCGGCCCGCGTCGTGTTCGACAGCCTGAGCGAAATCCGCCTGCTCGCCGAGAACCCGCAGCGCTACCGCCGCCAGGTGCTGGCGCTCAAGTACTTCTTCGCGCAGCAGGGCTGCACCGTGCTGCTGCTCGACGACCGCTCGTCCGAGCCGTCGCCGGCCAGCGCCGACCTCAAGCTGCACAGCCTGGCGCACGGCGTGGTGACGCTGGAGCAGATCGCGCTGGACTACGGGGCGGAGCGGCGGCGGCTGCGCGTGGTGAAGATGCGCGGCAGCCCGTTCCGCGGCGGCTACCACGACTTCACCATCCAGCGCGGCGGCATCGCGGTGTATCCGCGCCTGGTGGCGAGCGAGCACCACAGCGTGTTCGACCACGCCCCCGTCAGCGCCGGCAACGCCGGGCTGGACCAGTTGCTGGGCGGCGGCCTCAACCCCGGGACCAACACGCTGCTGATCGGCCCGTCGGGCGCCGGCAAGACCACCACCGCCACCTGCGCGCTGGTCGCGACCCTGCGCCGGGGCGGGCGCGCGGCG
>CAXUIQ010000263.1:0-5987 GCA_964250815.1 uncultured Acetobacteraceae bacterium | reverse complement strand
AGAAGCTTGAACGTCGGGTTGAAGGTGAAAAATCCTGCCGCATAAAGCGTGCGGTGATCGGGTCCCCGCCGGTCATGCTTTTTATGCGGCTCTCGGCCCAGCGCCGGCCTTCCTCGGTCTCTTGGGCAGAAACCAGCCGCGCGCCGCGCAGCATCGCCAGATCGGTAGGGTGCCGGTCACTGGTTGACGCGGTGAAGGTCTCGATGCCGGCAACGGTCGCGTAATCCCCCATCACGCCCGCGAAGCTGTTGAGGCACACGCCCTTGCCGTTGGCACCCGTGCCGTAGGCGAAGAACAGCGCGTGCTCGCGGATGCTTCCCGTCAGGCAGTAGCCCATGACCCGGCGCAGATACGCCGCAAGCTCGGCATCGCCGGCCGTCACCCGATCCAGGAACTTGAGCCACATCGGGCACGTGCCGCCCGGCGTGACGGCCGTAGCTTGCGTCAGATGGTCAGTCGCATCATGCCGCTTCAACTGCCCCGTGCGGAGGTCCACGGTGCCGCCCGGCGTGTTCAGCAACCACGGATCGCGGTCCCATTGATCCACGGTCGCGGCGTGGCGGCGGTCGGATTTCGCAAGGCGTTCGGTCGATGCGACCGTCTTCGCGCTGGCGACGGCTGCCGCAACTTTGGGGTTGTTGGCCTCCCCGCTTGCGCGCCGGCACACGGCCCGGGCCAGGTCGAAGGTGCGGAGCGTTTGGTCCGGCTTCCATGCCGTTCCCGTCCACTCCATCCAGCGGCCCCAGCCCGCGACGTAGCGCAGCCGCGCGCCGTGCTTGTCGGTGAACCGCAAGGCGAGCGCCTCGTCGCTGAACCCGCCCGGGCGCACGTCGTCGGGATCGTCTGCCTCCGCCGCCTCCGCCGTTCGTGCCCGCGCCTGCTGCCGCTCGCGTTCGATGTCGGCGGCCCAGGCGGCTTGTTCGGCGGCCGACATGGCGTTGAAGCGCGCGACATTCGCGTCCCAATCCGCCAAGTCGGGATCGTGTTCGTAGCTTGGCGCGGAACCGCCGTTCTGCGTCGTGTCCATCACGCCGCCCCCCGCGCCAAGCGCCGCGCCTTGCGCGCCCGCGGCCCGTTCGCCTTGTTTGGGTAGTAGCGGCTCGACAGCTTTTCCGCCGCCGCCGGTGCGTCTGCCGGATTGCACCACCACTTGCCGTCGCGTAGCTCCCCCGGGACGGCGTTGGCGATGACGGCGTTAAGCACGCGCTGCCGGGTGATGGGGCGCGTTGCTAGTTTGTTAAGCTCGTGGACGAAAACTGAAAGCGGGATCATAGCGGTTCCTTGGAACAGTCGTTGAAACGACCGCCGGGGCACATTTTCCCCAACCGACCCTTGCGTTTCGGTAGGAAAACCGCTATTTCAGAGGTGCGAGCCACCTGATACAGCTATGTGCCCCTGCCGACGCGCCCTTGGAAGCGCGCCGGCGGGCGGGTTATGCGTGTCTAGCTCGTTTCAGATGTGTTCCGGTTTGGCTAAGTTCAAGCCCGTCACTCATAAATTCGTTCGTCTGTCAACAGGTTTTTTGCGCCCTCGCGTTTTCGTGTCACCGCCGTGCCGGACGCCCGCGTTTCGGGGTTGCCGGGCGCTGCTTATGGAGCAATCCGTTTAGACGTTCCGCCGGCCGAACTCCGCCGCCGGCAACGCCTTCATAAACGCCAGCCCGTGCTCAACGTCGATCAAGACGCGCTTGCCTGCCTTCACGGCGCGAAGCTTGCCCTCGCCAAGCATCTCGTAGGTCTTGGTCCGGCCGATGCCGCTCAGGGCGGTCCAGCCTTGGATGGTCGCGTATTTGGGGTCCATGGGTGCCTCCATTGCATTGTGCGGACAATGGCGCATTCTCAATCATTCGGGGCCGTGCTCAAAGTGGAACATTGCCCGGGCTTGCCTTGTCAACGTCGGGTGGAAACCGCTCGGAGAGCCGCCACCGTCTTACCGCCGCCGGTCCCGAAGCCGTAGCTCCCGAACGCCGCCCGCACCGTCTCCGCCACGTAGGACGGCGCGGCATGGGCATAATGCCTGGTTGTCATCCTGGTATCAGAATGGCCTAGCTGGGCCGCAATCACCATCAGAGGCACCGCACGCGAGGCGAGCCGGGTGGCGTAGGTGTGCCGCAGCACGTGGAAGCTGATCGCAGGCGTGATGCGCGCCGCCTCGCACGCCGCCGCCATGGCGCGGTGCTGATCGCTGTCTTGCCAGGGGGCGCGGCGCAGCTTGATCGGCTGGCTCCGCGTTGCCTGCCGTTCGACGGCATCGCGCTCAAACATCAGGGCGTCAGGCGACTTGCCCACGGTAGCGGCGCGAAAGAACGCCTGCCCCTCCGCTGCCAAATGCACATGCCGCGCCTTTCCGCTCTTGCTACGGGGCACATGCAGCGTGCCGGCTTGGGCGTCGAAATCGCCAACCTTCGCGGCGGCAAGTTCCCCATACCGGCACCCCGTATGCAGGGCCGCAGTCACCAAGGCGCGAAAGTCGCCAGGGCAGGCATTGACCAGCCGCACGGCTTCGTCATCAGACAGATACCGAACCTTCGGGGCGTCAACGTCCTCGAACGGCTTGACCAGCGCCCAAGCGTCATCGCTTCCGACAAACTTGCCGTCGTTGCGGGCGTGGTTCAACGCGGCCTTGAGGTTGGTCAGGATGCGGTTGGCAGTGGCGCGGCGGCGGCGCACCGCGTCGGGGTCCGATGCCGCCACGGTGGGTTTGCTCGGTTTGCCGGGCTTGCAGCGGCGGCGGGGAGGCGCATCGGCAAGCGCGCGATGCCAAGCTTTCACGCGATCCCGCGTCAGACGCGCCATCGGTTCCGCGCCCAAAGTCGGGACAATGAACGCATTGGCGCTGGTGCGGGCGGTGTCTACGCTACGCGCGCCGCGAGCCTCCATGTCCCCCAGGTAGTCCGCCACCGCATCCGCAACCCTGTAGAGCTTCGCCGGCCCTTTCACCGGCACCGCCTCCAACCCGGCTGCAATCCGCCGCTGGCGATCAGCCCATGCCTTCGCCTTCGCCTGTGCCTGGCTGTAGCTCAACACGTCCGCACCGTTGGCAGGCAGGACATCATCAGCCCGGCCAAGGCGTTCTTCCCGATAGCGGCCTTCGATCAGCACGCGCGCAAGCCAAGCGCCGCCGCCTCGAACGCTCTTGCGGTATCCCAGCCCGATGCCGCCTTCCACGCCTCGCCAATATGGCTTAGTTGCCGCCTCAAGCCGTTCGCGCGCCGCGCGGGTTGTGGTGGCGGCATCAATGGGAGTGCGGGGCATGGTGCGGTTCCGAAAATGCCGAGATAGGCACCTAATATACGCCGCCGTTCGCCCTTGTTCAACAATGTTCTTAGCGGTCAAAAATCCAATGAAAACAGTGCAATACCTAGTCCGCCACTATCCGGCAACGTCCGCAGTAGCAACCTTTCAAGGCTGTAACACGGGTTCGAGTCCCGTACGGGGCACCACCGCCGATGCCGACCCTCCCTGAGTTGCGCACTCTGGCGCTGCAAGCCCGAGCGGACGGCGACCATGGCCGCGCCATCGACGCCTGGCGCGCGGCGCTGCGGCAGCAGCCGGACGACTGGGAATTGGCGCTGGAACTCAAGCGCGACCTGAAGGCGGCGCTGCACTACCCCGATTCCGACCCGCAGTTCCGCCGGGCGGCCCGGCACCTGCCGGATGTGGAGTGGCTGGCGCACTACACCGCCCTGTATGCCTTCCACATGGACGACCTCGACTTCTTGCACGGGCGGGCGACGGCCATGCTGCGGTCCCTGCCGGACCACGCGGCGCTCCACGCCCTGCGCGCGGACGTGGCGCGGCAACGGCGCGACTGGCCCGCCGCGACCGAGGGCTTCGCCGCCGCCGAGCGGCTCGACCCCGCCCACCCCGAGTACGGCCTCAAGCGCCGCGCGGCCTCCATGCACGGGCGCGTAGGCGACTGGCTCCGGCGGCAGCCGCCGCAAGGGGACGCCTACGGGATCGCGGTCGTCAACCTCGACCGCAACACGGAGCGCCTTGCCTGGACCGAGCGGCTGTTCGGGCATGGCCCGGCGCCGCTGCGCCGCATCCCCGCCGTGGAGGGCAGCCGCCTGCCCGTGCCCGCCGTGCGCCGCCTGCGGGGCGACCCGGCGATGCGCGGCACGCTCGGCTGCTTCCTGAGCCATGCCGCCGCATGGGAAAGCCTGGCGATGCACGGCCTCCGCCACCTGCTGGTCATCGAGGACGACGTGATCCCGTTGGCCGACCTGCCGGCCCGGCTCGGCCCGCTGGGGTTGCCGCCGGACTACGACATCTGCTTCGTGAACGACCGCCTCGAACCCCGGCTCGACCCGGACACGGTGGCGCAGCCCAGCCTGCACCGCCTGCTGGACGCGATGCGCGGCTTTCTGCCGGAGGACAACGCGCCGGGCGGGGACGGATACCTGCTGAGCGCGCAGGGGGCGGCGAAGCTGCTGGATTGGGTGGCGCAGGACGGCTTTGCCGACGACCTGGATTGGCGGCTGCTGGCCTACGGCATGGACCCGGCCGCCATCGACGCCCTGCCCCGCCATGCCTTCTCCTGGCGGATGCTGGACCGCCTGCGCCGCGGCATCCCCAGGGCCGACCGATTGGAGGCCTACGTGCTGCACCCGGCGCTGATCCGCACCGTGGGCATCAGCAGCGACCGGGAGGACGAGAACCGCGAGCGCCCGGCTTGACTTGACCAGGCGAGCTTTTTGGCATCTTGTTTTGCTATCAAATCTAATGTGTGCGGGCTTGCTGGTCGGAAGGTTTCAGCTTTCCCGATAGAGGAGCATTGTTATGAGCGTCGCGAAAAGCGGTCAGGCCATTCCTGCT
This sequence comes from uncultured Acetobacteraceae bacterium, assembly GCA_964250815.1. GTDB lineage: Bacteria > Pseudomonadota > Alphaproteobacteria > Acetobacterales > Acetobacteraceae > CAHJXG01. The sequence goes on along the minus strand of CAXUIQ010000263.1, from coordinate 1,170 downwards.
TCGGTCAAGCGCGGCCGCAATCAAGCTGAAGCCCGCCGCGCGATCGACGCCGCTTTCCCATTCCCATGCTGTGCAATCTGCGGGCTTCAGATTGCAACCTGCTTGCAGATCGCCCACTTGGACCATGACGCCGCAAACAACGCGCCCGACAACCTCGCGCGCCTTTGCCCGACGCATCACTGGATGTACGACGCCGGCCTGTATCCAGTCGAAGGCATCCGGCTGTTGCAAGCTCATTGGCAAAGGGTGCAAGGCATTCCTGACCACAAGGCGCGCATGAAGGACGCTGGCCAAAAAGCGGCCCTGTCGCGGAAACGAAGCGCGGCGGCGCGGAAAGCAGCCTCGACGCAGCAAGCCAATGCCAGAACGCGCCTTGAAGCATCCAGGGCGTAGCGTCCCGCCAGCGGCTTGAACGGCAGTGACATCCTTGGCATTCCACGCTTGACCTCCATCACGACCCGGGTCTTGCTTTCCCACCGGCAGGAGGAACGCGCGTGGCGGAACGGGTCGAATGCGTGGTGGTCGGCGCCGGGGTGGTGGGCTTGGCCGTGGCCCGCGCCTTGGCGCTGTCGGGCCGCGAGGTCTGGGTGCTGGAAGCCGCGGACGGCATCGGCACCGGCACGTCGTCGCGCAACTCGGAGGTCGTCCACGCCGGCATCTACTACCCCGCCGGCAGCCTCAAGGCGCGCTTCTGCGTCCAGGGCAAGCACATGCTCTACGGCTACTGCGCCGAGCGCGGCATCCCGCACAGCCGCCTCGGCAAGCTGATCGTCGCCGCCGAGCCAGCGGAAGTCCCGGTGCTCGACACCATACGCGCCAAGGCGGCACGCAACGGCGTCGATGACCTGGAATGGCTGGACGCGTCGGATGCGCGGCGGCTGGAACCTGCGCTGCGCGCCTCGGCCGCCCTGCTGTCGCCTTCCACCGGCATCGTGGACAGCCACGCCCTGATGCTGGGCTACCAGGGCGACACCGAGAACGCCGGCGGCGCCGTCGTCTTCCGCGCGCCCGTCATGTCGGGTGCGGCGCTGCCGGGCGGCGGTTTCGCGCTGCGGATCGGCGGCGCGGAGCCGATGGAACTCCATTGCGAGGCCCTGGTCAACGCCGTCGGCCTGCATGCGCCCGACATCGCCCGGCGCATCGACGGCATCCCGCCCGAGACCATTCCGC
>CAXUIQ010000262.1:0-5999 GCA_964250815.1 uncultured Acetobacteraceae bacterium | reverse complement strand
GCGGCCCCCCGGCGGGGGGCGCGGGGGCCCCCCCCCCCGCCGGGAGCGTCGCGCGATGCTGACCCGGCGGCTGGCCCTCGCCGGAACGGCGGCGCTGCTGGGCGGCGCCGACCGCGTTCCCGTCGCGGCGCTGCCGCTGTCGCGCCTGGACACGGCCTGGTGGCGCAACCGGCACCAGGAGAAGCTGGAAGAGTTGCGCAGCGGCCGGGTGGATCTGGTGTGGCTGGGGGACAGCATCACCCAGGACTGGGAAAAGCGCGGGCCGCCGGACTGGCAGGACTTCGCCCCGGTCTGGCACCGCTTCTACGGCGACCGCCACGCGGTCAACCTCGGCTTCCGCGGCGACAACACCGGCCACCTGCTGTGGCGCATGCAGAACGGCGAGCTTGACGGCATCCGGCCCAAGGCGGCGGTGGTGCTGATCGGCGCCAACAACCTGGGCCGGGTGCATTGGAACGCGCCGCAGACGGTGGCCGGCATCGTGGCCGTGGTCGATACGCTGCATCGGCGCACGCCGGGCACGCACGTCCTGCTGCTGGGCATCCTGCCGAGCGTGCGGTCCAAGTACGTGACGAAGACCAGCCAGACGGTGAACCGCGAACTCGCGCTGCGCTTCGCTTCCGGCAACGAAGCGGGCGCGGATGAGACAGGGACCGGCCGGGTCGTGTTCATGGATCTGGCCGCCTTGTTCCTGCGCGACGGCCAGGTGGACCGGACGCAGTTCTACGACGACCAACTGGACCCGCCGGACCCGCCGCTGCATCCCACGGCGCAGGCCCAGGCGCGCATGGCCGAGGCGATCGAGCCGGCCTTGGCGGAGATGCTGGGGGACCGGCCGAAGACGGGCTGAGCCGGGGGTGGTGCTGTCACAGGGAATCGAACCCTGGGCCTCCTCATTACCAATGAGGTGCTCTACCGCTGAGCTATGACAGCCTGGACAACCGGCCTCGACTTCCGGAAAGAACGCCAGTCGTGCGCGGGACCGGCGTAGCCCGGCTGTGGACCGAGGTCAAGATTCCGCGCTGCGGCCGCAACCACCTGCATCGGCCCGCAGGTCGCGAGCATGTGGGGCCGCGTGGATCGGCGTTCCGACGGCAAGCGCTTCGCGGCGCTTGCGCCGCGGTGCCGTTCGCAGCGGGCGGCGGTTGGCGCAGAAACCAGCAACAGGTTTCTGCGCCCTTGTGGATCAAGCGGGACAGCATCTCCCCCCGGACGGTCGCATGATGACCGGCCACGCTGCGCACGGGTTCGGGCGGGCGCACGCGGGCTGCGGGCGGCAGGCCGCGCCGGCCTCCGGAACCGGCGGTCAACGATGCCGCAGCGCGGTTCCACCGTGCCGAACGTGCCGCAACGGCTGACCGTCGTGCTGGCCTGACAGGGCCTGGACGTCCCAACGGGCAAAGCAGTGCCCTTCTGCCACGATGCCGTCGCCAAGCCGACGAATTCGGATCGGTGCCCGTCAGGCGGGCGGCTGCGAGGCTTGCCGATCACCCAATCTGGCCTTCAGAACACCTCTTCGTGAACAAAAACGTTTTGCCATTTAAACGAACGTTTGCTTAAACTTGAGACTAGTCGCAATTTTTCGAACGCTCCAGCAGCGGATCGGGGCACGTGCAGGCGCTTCGGCAGGATTCGCCGGAACGGTTGGCGCGCCCTCTCAATCCGGGCGGACAGGGTGATGGAGGGCAAGCGTTGGACATTGGAATGGTCGCGCCAAGTTGGCCGTCAACGGACGTGTTGTCGGTGGAGGAGCGGTTTGCCCCGCGCAGCACCTCGATGGTCCGCGCCGGCGATGCCGGCATCCGGGTCCGGGTCATCGCCTCGGGATGGGCCTACCGCTACCGCATGCTGCACGACGGCCGCCGGCAAATCCTCGGCATCCTGTTGCCCGGCGACACCTTCGGATTGGAAACGTTGTTCGAGCAGCCAGCGCAGGCTTCGGTCCAGACCTCGACGGCGCTGACCTACTTCGCCCTGTCGTCCGCCGACCTGATGAATGCGTTCGACCGCCTGCCGGACTTCCGCCGGCAACTCTACCAACTCCTCTTGGCCGAGAAGGCGGCGACGGAGGATTGGCTGGTCCGCCTCGGACAGTTCGATGCCGAGGAGCGCACCGCCGCGCTGCTGACCTCGCTGCACCGCCGGCTGAAGCAGTGCGGACTGGCCACCGAGTCGAGCTTCGTGCTTGAGCTGACCCAGCAGGAGATGGCCGACACGCTCGGCCTCCACGTCATCCACGTCAACCGCGTGCTGGGGCGCCTGCGTGCCCGCAAGCTGCTGTCCACCAGCGGCAAGACCGTCACCCTGCACGACCTGCCGCAACTGGCGGAACTGGTGCCGCCGCTGCACCATCCCGGCGCGTTGCCCAACATGCTTGGCGCGGGTGGCCTCTTGAGCGCGTAGGCGTCCGGCAGCCGCACGTCGCTTCGCGCCCGGGTTAAAGAACACATGGGCGCTTGACGTCGCAAGGAGACCGGCATCTGCTGCCGCCATGACCGAGCCGCAACCGACCGCAGCGCCCGCACCCCGCGCCGTGACTCCCCGCGAGGCCCGGCTGGAGCGCGAGGCCGCCGCGCTGCGGGAAAACCTGCGGCGCCGCAAGCAGCAGGCCCGCGCACGGGCCGAGCCGGGCGTCCCCGATCCCGACCCGGCGCCGCCCGCCTCCGACTAGACTAGACTAGACGCGACTCCCAGCCGTCAGGTGAGGTGCGCCCATGTCCGTAATGCCCGACCATTGGATCCGCCGCATGGCCCAGGACCACGCCATGATCGAGCCGTTCGTCGAAACCCAGCGGCGCGACGGCGTGATCAGCTACGGCCTGTCCAGCTACGGCTACGACGCCCGCGTGTCCGACGAGTTCAAGGTGTTCACCAACGTGGACAGCGCCGTGGTCGATCCCAAGGCGTTCAGCCCGGACAGCTTCGTGAGCCGCCAGGGCCCTGCCTGCACCATCCCGCCCAACTCCTTTGTGCTGGCCCACACCGTTGAGTATTTCCGCATCCCCCGCGACATCCTGGTGATCTGCCTGGGCAAGAGCACCTACGCCCGCTGCGGCATCATCGTGAACGTGACGCCGCTGGAGCCGGAATGGGAGGGCCAGGTGACGATCGAGATCAGCAACACCACGCCGCTCCCCGCCCGCATCCACGCCAACGAGGGCATCTGCCAGTTCCTGTTCCTGCAAGGGGCCAGCCCGCCCGAGGTCAGCTACGCCGACAAGGCCGGCAAGTACATGCGCCAACGCGGCGTCTCGCTGCCGCGGATGTAGGAGGAAGCCGAATGGACCGCATCCGAATCCGCGGCGGTCGGCCGCTGCATGGCTCGTTGCCCATCGGCGGCGCCAAGAACGCAGCCCTGCCATTGATGACCGCGGGCATGCTGACCGATGACCGCCTGCTGCTCGGCAACGTGCCGCAGCTTGCGGACATCGACACCATGTCGGCGCTGATCGCGCAGCACGGCGTCGCCGTCGTGCCGGACGGGCGCACGCTGTCCATCGGCGGCCCGATCTCCAACACGGAGGCGCCCTACGACATCGTGCGCAAGATGCGGGCCTCCATCCTGGTGCTCGGCCCCCTGCTGGCGCGGGTGCGGGAAGCGCGGGTGTCGCTGCCCGGCGGCTGCGCCATTGGCACGCGCCCGGTCGATCTGCACCTGAAAGGACTGGAGCAGATGGGCGCCGAAATCCGGCTGAACGGCGGCTACGTGCACGCATCGGTGCCGGGCGGGTTGCGCGGGGCGGTGATCGTGCTGCCCTTCGCCTCCGTTGGCGCCACCGAGAACCTGCTGATGGCCGCGACCTTGGCCCACGGCCGGACGGAGATCGCCAACGCGGCGCGCGAGCCGGAGATCGGCGACCTCGCCGCCTGCCTGAACGCCATGGGCGCGCGCATCGCCGGCATCGGGTCGGGCACGCTGGTGGTGGACGGCGTGCCCCGGCTGCACGGCGCCGCGCATCCCATCGTCGCCGACCGGATCGAGACCGGCACCTACGCCTGCGCCGCCGCCATCACCGGGGGCGAAATCCGGCTTGTGGGCGGGCAGTTGGCCCACCTGGGCGCGGTCGCCGCCGCGCTGCGGACCGCGGGCGTCGAGATGGCGGAGCAGGGCGATGCGCTCGTAGTCCGCCGGCGGAACGGCCTGCGCGGCGCGGACGCGATGACCGAGCCGTATCCGGGCTTCCCGACCGACATGCAGGCGCAGTTCATGGCGCTTATGGCGGTGGCCGAGGGCGCGGCCATGGTGACGGAAACGATTTTCGAGAACCGCTTCATGCACGTGCCCGAGCTGAACCGCATGGGCGCCAACATCAACGTGCACGGCGCCAGCGCCATCGTGCGCGGGGTGCGCCGCCTGTCGGGCGCGCCGGTGATGGCGACGGATCTGCGGGCGTCGGTCTCCCTGGTGCTGGCGGGCCTGGCGGCCCGGGGCGAGACGGTGGTGAGCCGGGTGTACCACCTCGACCGCGGCTACGAGGCATTGGAGCAGAAGCTGGCGGCGTGCGGCGCGGACATAGAGCGCATTCCCGGCTGAGGGTTCCGATCGCCGCCGCCCGGTGCTAGATGGCGGGCATCCGCCACGGCCAGGAGCCCGCATGTCCGCCCCCTTCCCGGCCGCGTCCCTCGCGCCGGAGGCCCATCTGCCCATCATCCTGGCGCTGCCAAAGGGCCGCATCCTCGGGGAATGCGCGCCCGTGCTGGAGCGTGCCGGGATACGCCCGGCCGCGGACTACGCCGACGAGGACAGCGGACGCCTGCGCTTCCCGACCGACGATCCGGCGCTCGACATCGTGCGGGTCCGCCCTTTCGACGTCGCGACCTTCGTGGCGTTCGGGGCCGCGCACATCGGCATCTGCGGCGCCGACGTGCTGATGGAGTTCGACTATCCGGAGATCTACGCGCCGCTCGACCTCGGCATCGGGCGCTGCCGGGTCAGCGTGGCGGAGCCGGGGGGGAGCGCCGGGACCGATGACCCCGCCACCTGGTCCCGCGTGCGGGTCGCGACCAAGTACCCGAACATCGCCCGGCGGCACTACGCGGCGCGCGGGGTGCAGGCGGAAATCGTCCACCTGAACGGCGCGATGGAGCTTGCGCCGGGCCTTGGCCTGTCCCGCCTGATCGTGGACCTCGTGCAGACCGGCAACACGCTGCGGGCGAACGGCTTGCAGGAGACCGAGGTGATCGCGCACGTGACCAGCCGGCTGATCGTGAACCGCACCGCGCTGAAAACGCAACCCGAGGCCGTGGGCTCCTGGATCGCGCGCTTCCGCGCCGCCCAGCTTGCGCCCGGGCTGGCATGAGGCGGCTCTCGACCGCGGACGCCGGGTTCGCCGAGGCGTTCCGCAGCCTGCTGCTGGACCGGGACAGGGCGACAAAGGTGGACGGCGTGGTGGCGGAGATCATCGCCGCCGTGCGCGCCCGCGGCGACGCGGCGCTGTGCGAGTACACCGCTACCTTCGACCGGCAGGCGCTGACGCCCGGGACCCTGCGCATCCCGGCTGACGAGATCGCCGCGGCTGCGGCCGGCATCGCCCCGGACCTCGCAGCCGCCCTCGATCTGGCGGCGCGGCGGATCGAGGCGTTCCACCGCGCCCAGATGCCGTCCGACCTGCGGATGCAGGACGCGGCCGGGCTGGTCCTCGGCATGCGCTGGTCGGCGCTCGACGCCGTGGGGCTATACGTGCCCGGCGGCAAGGCGGCCTACCCGTCCTCCGTGCTGATGAACGCCCTGCCCGCCCGGGTCGCGGGCGTGGGGCGCATCGCCATGTGCGTGCCCTGCCCCGGCGGCGTGCTGAACCCCCTGGTGCTGGCGGCGGCGAAGCGCGCCGGCGTTTCCGAGATCTACCGCGTCGGCGGCGCGCAGGCCGTGGCCGCGCTGGCCTTTGGCACCGCCAGCATCGCCGCCGTGGACCGCATCGTCGGACCCGGCAACGCCTTTGTCGCGGAGGCCAAGCGCCAGGTGTTCGGCCGCGTCGGCATCGACAGCATCGCCGGGCCGT
>CAXUIQ010000261.1:0-6008 GCA_964250815.1 uncultured Acetobacteraceae bacterium | reverse complement strand
GTGGACGAGGTGATCCTGGGCCAGGTGCTGACCGCCGCCCAGGGCCAGAACCCGGCGCGCCAAGCCGCCCGCGCCGCCGGCATCCCGGACGAGAAGACGGCGTTCGGCATCAACCAAGTCTGCGGCTCGGGCCTGCGCACCGTGGCGCTGGCGGCGCAGCAGATCCGCACTGGGGAAAGCGCCATCGTGGTGGCGGGCGGCCAGGAAAGCATGAGCCAGTCCGCCCATGCCGCCCACCTGCGCGCCGGCACCAAGATGGGCGACCTGGGCCTGGTGGACACCATGCTCAAGGACGGCTTGTGGGACGCCTTCCACGGCTACCACATGGGCACCACGGCGGAGAACGTGGCGACGGCCTTCCAGATCACCCGCGCCCAGCAGGACGAATTCGCCGCCGGCAGCCAGCAGAAGGCCTCCGCCGCGCAGAAGGCCGGGCGCTTCAAGGACGAGATCGCGCCGGTGACGGTGAAGGGCCGCAAGGGCGACACGGTGGTGTCGGACGACGAGTACATCCGGCACGACAGCACGCCGGAACTGATGGCCAAGCTGCGCCCGGCCTTCTCCAAGGACGGCACGGTGACGGCCGGCAACGCCAGCGGCCTCAACGACGGCGCGGCGGCCCTGGTGGTCATGTCGGCTGCCGAGGCCGCGCGCCGTGGGCTGACGCCGCTGGCCCGCATCGCGAGCTTTGCCACCGCGGGCGTCGATCCCGCGGTGATGGGCACCGGGCCGATCCCGTCCAGCCGCAAGGCGTTGCAGCGGGCCGGGTGGAGCGTCGCTGACCTGGATTTGATCGAGGCCAACGAGGCCTTCGCCGCCCAGGCCTGCGCGGTGAACAAGGACCTGGGCTGGGACACTGGCAAGGTGAACGTGAACGGCGGCGCCATTGCCATCGGTCACCCCATCGGCGCGTCCGGCGCCCGCATCCTGGTGACGCTGCTGCACGAGATGGCTCGGCGTGACGCGAAGAAGGGCCTGGCGACGCTGTGCATCGGCGGTGGCATGGGTGTCGCCATGTGCGTGGAGCGCTAAGCCCGGGTTAACCGTCCCGTCTGGACTCTCCTGGCAAAGCGGCGAAGATGGTGTCGCTTAAGCCAGGGGAGGACAAGCAATGGCACGAGTGGCACTCGTTACCGGCGGGACGCGGGGCATTGGCGCCGCGATCAGCACGGCGTTGAAGGCGGCCGGGCGGACAGTGGTGGCAAGCTATGCCGGCAATGATGCCGCCGCCGCCGCGTTCACGGAAGAGACCGGCATCCCGCACATCAAGTTCGACGCCGGCGATTTCGCGGCCTGCGAGGCTGCGATCACGAAGATCAAGGACGAGCACGGCGCAGTCGAGGTGCTGGTGAACAACGCCGGCATCACCCGCGACACCACCATGGCCCGCATGACGCGCGAGATGTGGGACGCGGTGATCGACACCAACCTCGGCAGTTGCTTCAACCTGTGCAAGCTGACCTTCGACGGCATGAGGGCCGCGAAGTTCGGCCGCGTGGTGAACATCGGCAGCATCAACGGCCAGGCGGGCCAGTATGGCCAGGTGAACTACGCGGCGGCGAAGTCGGGCATCCACGGCTTCACCAAGGCGCTGGCGCAGGAGGGCGCGCGGTTCGGCATCACGGTGAACGCCATCGCGCCGGGCTACGTGGACACCGAGATGGTGCGCGCGGTGCCGCCAGACGTGCTGACCAAGATCATCGCCCGCATCCCGATGGGCCGGCTGGGCCATGCCGAGGACATCGCCCGCGGCGTCGCGTTCCTGACGGCTGAGGACGCCGATTTCATCACGGGATCGACGCTCTCGATCAACGGCGGGCAGCACATGTACTGACCCAAGCAGCGCACCAGGCTTCAGGCGCAGCTCCGGCTGCAACTCTGGCCGGCTGCGGCGCCATCGGGCTTTGGGCGTTCCTGGCTTTGCTGTCCCGCGCCGCAGCCGAAGTGCCGCCGCTGCAATTGACCGCGACCAGCTTCGCGGTCTCGGCGGCGCTCGGCATCGGCTGGCTGGCCGCGAAGGGGCGGCTTGCCGAGCTTCGGCAAGCGCCACTCGCCTGGCTCCACGGCGTCGGCGGGCTGTTCGGCTTCCATGCGCTGTATTTCGCCTCGCTGGCCCGGGCGCCTGCGGCGGCGGCCAACCTGATCAACTACACCTGGCCGCTGCTGTTGGTGCTGCTGTCGGTGGCCGTGCTGGGCTTGCCGCTGACCTGGCGGCACGTGCTGGGGACGGCGCTGGCGCTGCTGGGGTGCGCGGCCCTGCTCGGCGGCGGCGCGGCGTTCCCGGCCGGCGCGATGGTCGGATACGGCCTTGCCGCCGCCAGCGCCGTGGTTTGGGCAACCTATTCCGTGCTGGCCCGGCGGTTCGCCCGGGTGCCGTCCGGCGCGGTCGCCGGGTTTTGCGGCGCGACGGCGGCGCTAGCCGCGGCGCTGCACGGCGCAACCGGCGCCTGGGTCATGCCGGGGCCGACGGCTTGGGCAGCCACCGTCGCGCTCGGGGTGGGGCCGGTCGGCGCCGCTTTCGCCCTTTGGGACGTGGGCATGAAGCGCGGCGACCCGCGGCTGCTCGGCACGCTCGCCTTTGCCACCCCGGTCTTGTCAACGCTGCTGCTGGCCGCGGCCGGCTTGGCGCCATTCACGGCGACGACGGTGCTGGCGGCGGTGCTGGTCGCCGCCGGCGGTTACGTGGCGGCCCGGGGCCGGGCCGCGGCCCCCACTGATTGATTGCATCGGAGCGCCCGCGCTCCTGGCATCCTTTTTGCTGCGCCTCTCAAGAACGGCATCAAGGAATGCGTTGCCATGCCCGTCGAAGCCAAGCCCGCCGATGCGCCCGCCCGGTCGCCGCTCTATAAGTCGCTGTTCGTCCAGGTGGTCGTCGCCCTGGTGCTGGGCGTCGTGCTCGGCGTGCTGACGCCCGGCTTCGCCACCGGGCTGAAGGTCTTCAGCGACGCCTTCCTCAAGCTGATCTCCATGATCGTCGCTCCCATCGTGTTCTGCGTCGTGGTGCACGGGATCGCGGGGGCGGGCGACCTCAAGAAAGTCGGCCGGGTCGGCGGCAAGGCGCTGCTCTACTTCGAGGTGATGACCACCGTCGCCCTCATCGTCGGCCTGGTGCTGGCCTTCGTCATCCGACCCGGCGAAGGCATGAACATCAACACCGCCAGCCTCGATGCCCATGCCTTGAGCAGCTACACGGAGAACGCGCACAAGCTGCGAGGGGGCGGCATCGGCAGCTTCGTCCTGAACATCATCCCGACGACCTCCTTCGACGCGCTGGCCCGCAACGACGTGCTGCAGGTGCTGTTCTTCGCCATCATCTTCGGCGTCAGCGCGGCGCTGGTAGGGGAGGCGGCGCAGCCCGCCATCTCGATGATCGACACCATCTCCAAGATCCTGTTCCGGGCCATGGGACTGATCGTGCGGGTCGCACCGCTCGGCGTGCTGGGCGCCGTCGCCTACACCGTCGGCCAATACGGCGTCGGGTCGCTTGAGCAGCTTCTTTCGCTCGTCGTCGTGTTCTGGATTGCGGTCGCGCTGTTCGTGCTGGCGGTGCTTGGCACGGTGCTGCGGGCCGCGGCCGGGCTGAGCATCCTGCGCTTCCTGGCCTATTTCCGCGAGGAACTGACCATCGTGCTCGCCACCGCTTCCTCCGACGCGGTGCTGCCGCAGATCATGCGCAAGCTGGAGCGCATGGGCGTCAAGCCCTCCGTGGTCGGCCTGGTGATCCCGACCGGCTATTCGTTCAACCTCGATGCCTTCTCGATCTACCTGACGCTGGCGACCGTGTTCATCGCCCAGGCCACCAACACCCCGCTTTCGCTCGGCGACCTGCTGCTGGTGCTCGGCATCTCGCTCGTGACCTCGAAGGGCGCCCATGGCGTGCCGGGGTCCGCCATCGTCATTCTGGCCGCCACGCTGAACGCGGTCCCGGCCATTCCGGCAATCGGGCTTGTGTTGGTCTTGTCCATCGATTGGTTCATCGGCATGGCGCGGGCGCTCGGCAACCTGATCGGCAACTGCGTCGCGACCGTGGTGATCGCCAAGTGGGAGAAGGACCTGAACGTGCCGTTGGCGAAGCAGGTGCTGGCGGGCGATGTCGTGGTCGATATCATGGGCGACGTGTCGCCGCTGCCTTTGGCCCCGGAACAGCCGGCGTGAACGTGACGCCCGGTCAGTACGCCTTCAGCAGCCGGTCGATGTAGTCCAGCTCGGGCTGCGGACGGGTGCGCTCCGCGCCGCGGCGGCGAAGCTCGTCCTGGAGGGCGCGGGTGCGGGCTTGCTCCATCTGGTCGGGCACGCGCACGTCGCCGCTCTCGTCCGAACCCGACGTGCCCTGCTGCAAGGGGCGTCCCATCGGGTCGCGCCGAGCGGAGCGGCGGCGCCCCGGCGCAGTGCCCTCGCCGGGCTTGGTGCCGTTGGACAGGCCATCCCGGTTGGATTGGTCCTGCCCGCCCTCGCCCATCTGGCCGGGGTCGCCGCCTTCGCCTTCCTCGCCTTCGCCCTCGCCGGGTTCCTTGCCGGTGCCGAACTGCCGGGCCATCTGCTGGCCCATCTCCTTGCCGCCTTTCTGCAACGCCTCGATGGCCTTGGTCTGGGCCGCGCCCGCCGCGGCGTCGCGCCCTTCGGCCAGCGCCTGGCCGGCTTCGCGCATCGCCATGTCGGCCTCGCCCAAAGGCGCCGGGACCTGGCCCGTCAGGTCGCCGAACCGCTGCATCAACTCGCCCAGGGCACGGCGGAGCGCCTTCTGCCCGCGGCTGTCGGCGTCCCGCGGATCGGTGGGCGTCGCCTGGCTGGGGGTGGCCGGGGACTGCGGCGACTGAGATTGCGGCGATTGGGACTGCGCCTGGCCGGGCTGGGCGCGGCGCGGCGGCTCGGCGCCGGCACGGGCCTGGCTCCGGTCGAGCATGCTGCCCTCCCGGCGCACCATGTCCTGCACGGCGTCCATCTGCTGCCGCCCGCGCTGCCGCCGCTCGGCGTTCTTCTTTTCCTGCGCGTCGCCGTGCTCGGGCCGGGCGTTCTGCAACTGGTCCAGCAGCTTCTCCAGCTCGGCCATCTCCTTGCGCGCGTCGTCCATCCGGCCCTCGCGCGCCGCGTCGCGCATCTGCTCCGCCATGCGGTCGAGGTCGCGGCTGTTCATCTGCGGCGCGGTGGAGTCGTAGGGCAGCTCGGTGCCGTCCCGTTGCGCCTGCTCGGCCAGCGCCTCCAGGTGGCGCTGGATGGCATCCCGCAGTTCCTGCACGCGGCGGTCGATCTCGGCACGGTCCTCCGGCGTGTCGCGGCTGGCGTCCACGGCGTCCCGCACCGCTTGCCGGGCGGCCTCAAGGGCACGGGCGGTCCGCTCCGCAGCGCCTTCCTCCAGGGCAAGGGCCAGCTCCCACATCCGCGACTGCGCCTCGTCCACCGCGGCGGACCCGCGGCCCCGGCTCAGCAGGAAGCCGATGGCGCGCAGGTTCAGCACCACGCCGCTGGTCGCATCGGGATTGTCCGGCGCGTCGGCCAGGGCTTCCAGCGCCGTCCGCGCCTGCTGCCGCTCCTCCGGGGTCAGGCTGAGCTGCCGGCGCACCGCCAGGATCGCGAGGGCGAGGGCGTTCTGGAACGGACGCTCCGGCAGCACGAACTCGGCCTCGGGGCTTTGCCCGACCTGGCCCGGCGCATCCCGCGCCACCAGCCGGGCCACGACAGGCAGCCCGGCCCAGGGATGCGCGGTCAGATCCTGGAGCTGCACCCCTTGCGCCCGCTTCGGCGCGCCGGCCAAGGTGATGGGGACCACCAGGGGCGGGGCCTGCGGGCGGTCCCGCAAGCGAAGCTCCACATGGGCGTCCGCCACGCCGTAGTCGTCCTCCACGTGCCAGGCCAGCCGTGTCTGCTGCGTTGGACGACCGCCGGACAGCGCCGGGCCGGGCGCGTCGGTGAAGGCCGCGGTGGGCGGATGGTCCGGCAGCACCGTCAGCGCCCAGGACGCCACGGCGCCGCCGCGCCGCTGCACCGACAGCGTGCCGCCGGCCACAAGG
>CAXUIQ010000260.1:0-6070 GCA_964250815.1 uncultured Acetobacteraceae bacterium | reverse complement strand
TGATGGCCCAGGTGGTCCGCGCGCTGATCGAGCGCACCGGCGCGAAGCCCGAGGACATCGAGGACATCATCATCGGTTGCGCCTTCCCGGAAGGCGAGCAGGGCTTCAACATCGGCCGGGTCGTGGGCTTCCTGGCGGACCTGCCGATCACGGCGGCCGGGTCGCAGCTCAACCGCTGGTGCGGCAGCAGCATGAGCGCGGTCCACATGGCGGCCGGCGCCATCGCAGCCGGTGCGGGCGAGCTGTTCGTCTGCGGTGGCGTCGAGAGCATGAGCCGGGTGCCGATGCTCGGCTTCAACCCGGTGCTGAACCCCCGCCTGCAAAAGGAAAAACCCGACAGCTACGTCGGCATGGGCATGACGGCGGAGAACCTGGCGCAGCGCTACCAGATCGACCGCGCCGCCCAGCAGCACTTCGCCGTCACCAGCCAGCAGCGCGCCGCGGCGGCGCAGGCGGAAGGCCGCTTCGCCGACGAGATCGTACCGATCCAGACCAAGAACGGCCCGGTGGCGGAGGACGGCTGCATCCGCGCCGACACGACGGAGGAGGGGCTGTCCGCGCTGAAGCCGGCGTTCCTGGCGACCGGCACGGTGACGGCGGGCACCAGCTCGCCGCTGACCGACGGTGCGGCGGCCGTGCTGGTGGCCAGCGCCGACTATGCGGAGAAGCACGGCCTGCCGGTGCTGGCGCGCATCGCCGCCATGTCGGTCGCCGGCTGCGCCCCGGACATCATGGGCATCGGCCCGGTGCCGGCGGCGCGCAAGGCGCTGGCCCGCGCCGGGCTGGAGATGTCGGCGATGGAAGTCGTGGAGCTGAACGAGGCCTTTGCGGCGCAGGCGCTGGCGGTGGAGCGCGACCTGATGCTGGACCACGCCCGGGTGAACCTGGATGGCGGCGCCATCGCGCTGGGGCATCCCTTGGGGGCGAGCGGCGCGCGCATCACCGGCAAGGCGGCGTCGCTGCTGGCCCGCACCGGCGCGAAGCATGCCATGGCGACCATGTGCGTGGGCGGCGGCCAGGGCGTCGCCACCATTCTGGCGCGGGCCTGACCGCCATGGCGCCCAATACTTCGACAATCGAACGCTGCGCCGTCCTCGGCGCCGGGCTGATGGGCAGCGGCATCGCCGCGCATCTGGCCAATGCCGGCCTGCCGGTGCTGCTGCTGGACCTGCCGGCCAAGGAAGGGCCGCGCAGCGCCACCGCCGCCGCTGCCATCGAGCGCATGCTGAAAGCCGACCCGCAGCCGCTCATGCTGCCGGAGAACGCCCGGCTGATCACGCCGGGCAACCTCGACGACGACCTCGGCAAACTTGCCGAGTGCGACTGGATCATCGAGGTGGTCGTCGAGGATCTGAACGTGAAGCGCGCCCTCTACGACCGCATCGACGCCGTGCGCAAGCCCGGCAGCATCGTGTCGAGCAACACCAGCACCATCCCGCTGCGCTCGCTGGCCAAGAAGCAGTCCCCGGCGTTCCAGGCCGACTTCTGCATCACCCACTTCTTCAACCCGCCCCGCTACATGCGGCTGCTGGAGCTTGTCACCGGTCCCGATACCCGGCCCGAAGTCGCGGCCGAGCTGACGCAGCTTTGCGACGTGCGCCTTGGCAAAGGCGTGGTGCGCTGCAAGGACGCGCCGGGCTTCATCGCCAACCGCATCGGCACCTACTGGATCACCTGCGCGGTGAACGAGGCCATCGAGCGCGGCGTGCCGGTGGAGGACGCCGACGCCGTCCACCGCCCGATGGGCATTCCCAAGACCGGCGTGTTCGGCCTGGTGGACCTGGTCGGCCTGGACCTGATGCCGCTGGTCGCCGCGTCGCTGCTGTTCAGCCTGCCGGCGGACGACGACTACCGCCGCATCTTCAAGGCCCACCCCTTGCTGTCCCGCATGATTGCGGAGGGCAGCACCGGGCGGAAAGGCAAGGGCGGCTTCTACCGCATGAGCAAGGCGGGCAAGGAGCGGGTGCGGGAGGCCATCGACCTTTCCACCGGCGAGTACCGCCCTACAGTGAAGCCGAAGCTGGAAGCGGTCGAGTCCGCGCGCCGCGACCTCGGCGCGCTGGTGCGGCACCCCAGCACAGTGGGCCAGTACGCCCATGCGGTGCTGGTGCAGGTGCTGGCCTATGCCGCCTCCTTGGTGCCGGCTATCGCCGATGACATTGCTGCCGTGGATGAGGCGATGCGGCTCGGCTACGCCTGGGCGCAGGGACCGTTCGAGCTGATCGACCGGCTGGGCGCCGATTGGCTGGCAGGGGCCGTGGAAGCGGCCGGGCTGCCGGTGCCGCCGCTGCTGAAGCTGGCAGCAGGGCGTTCGTTCTACCGCGTGCAGGACGGCGTGCTGCATCATCTGACCACGACGGGCGACTATGCGCCGGCCAAGCGGCCCCCCGGCGTGCTGCTGCTGCAGGACATCAAGCGCGCGTCCAAGCCGGTGCTGCGCAACGCCTCCGCCAGCGTGTGGGACATCGGCGACGGCGTGCTGTGCTTCGAGTTCACCAGCAAGATGAACGCGCTCGACCCGGACAGCCTGGGGCTGCTGGGCCGTGCGCTCGGCATGGCGGCCAAGGGCCACCGCGGCATGGTGATCTACAACGAGGGCGAGAACTTCTCGGTTGGCGCCAACCTCGGCATCGCCATGTTCGCCGCCAACGTCGCGGCCTGGCCGGTGATCGAGCAGCAGGTCGCGGGCGGGCAGGCGGCCTACAAGGCGCTGAAATACGCGCCCGTCCCGGTGGTCGGCGCCCCGTCCGGCATGGCGCTGGGCGGCGGGTGCGAGGTCCTGCTGCATTGCAGCGCCGTGCAGGCGCACGCCGAAACCTACATGGGCCTGGTCGAGGTAGGCGTCGGCCTGCTGCCGGGCTGGGGCGGCTGCAAGGAGCTGCTGGGACGCTGGCAGGGGGACGGGAGGCTGCCGCGCGGCCCGATGCCCGCGGTCGCCAAGGTGTTCGAGGTGATCTCGACCGCACAGGTCAGCAAGTCCGCAGCGCAGGCGCGGGGCTTGGGCTTCCTGCGGCCCACGGACGCGATCACCATGAACCGCGACCGCCTGCTGTTCGACGCCAAGCAGCGGGTGCTGGCGCTGGCCGACGGCTACCAGCCGCCCAAAGCCTTCGAGTACAGCCTGCCGGGACCCGGCGGGCGCGTGGCGCTCGACCTCGCGGTGGAGGGCTTCGCCGCGACCGGCCGCGCGACGCCGCACGACGTGGTGGTGTCGAAGCAGGTGGCGCGCGTGCTGACCGGGGGCGACGCCGACCCGCTGGACGCCTTGACCGAGGACGACGTGACGGCGCTGGAGCGCCAAGCCTTCATGGCCTTGGTCCGCACCCCGGCCTCGCTCGCCCGCACCGAACACATGCTTTCCACCGGCAAGCCGCTCCGCAACTGAGGACACCCAGACCCATGGCAACCTACGCCGCCCCCTTGCGCGACATGCGCTTCGTGCTGCACGAACTGCTGGACAGCAGTGCGCTTTCGGGCCTGCCGGGCTACGAGCAGGTGAACCAGGAGCTGATCGACGCCGTGATCGAAGAGGCGGCGAAGCTCAGCCAGGAGGTGCTGTTCCCGCTCAACCTGTCCGGCGACGCGGAGGGCTGCACCTTTGAGAACGGCGTCGTCCGCACGCCCAAGGGCTTCAAGGAAGCCTACCAGACGATGATCGAAGGCGGCTGGACCTCGCTCGCCTGCGACCCGGCCTATGGCGGCCAGGGCATGCCGATGCTGGTCAGCACGGTGTTCGAGGAGATGGTGTCGAGCGCCAACCTCGCCTTCGGCATGTACCCGGGCCTGTCGCACGGCGCCTACCGCGCGCTGCACGCCCATGGCAGCGAGGCGATGAAGGCGGAATACCTGCCGAAGCTCGTGGACGGCACCTGGTCAGGGACCATGTGCCTGACCGAGCCGCAATGCGGCACCGACCTCGGCCTGATCCGCACCAAGGCGGAGCCGGTGGGCGACGGCAGCTACCGCATCAGCGGCACCAAGATCTTCATCAGCGCCGGCGAGCACGACCTGACGGAGAACATCGTCCACCTGGTCCTGGCCAAGCTGCCCGGCGCACCCGCGGGGACCAAGGGCATCAGCCTGTTCCTGGTGCCGAAGTTCGTGCCCAATGCGGACGGCAAGCCCGGCCCGCGCAACGGCGTCTCTTGCGGCAGCATCGAGCACAAGATGGGCATCAAGGCGTCCGCCACTGCCGTGCTGAACTTCGACGACGCGCAGGGCTGGCTCATCGGCCCGGAGAACAGCGGCATGCGCTGCATGTTCACCATGATGAACGCCGCGCGCTTGGCCGTCGGGATGCAGGGCCTGGGCATCGCGGAGACGGCCTACCAATCCGCCGCCGCCTACGCCAAGGACCGCCGCCAGGGCAAGTCGGTCGCCCGCAGCGACGCCAAGGAAACCAAGAGCACGGACGCGGTGCCAAGCGCCCCGAACGCCGCCGACCCCATCATCGTGCATCCTGACGTGCGCCGCATGTTGCTGGAAGCGCGCTCGATGACCGAGGCCGGGCGCGCCTTGTCCTACTGGGTCGGCCTGGAGCTGGACCGCGCCGAGCACCATCCGGACCCGGCGGCGCGCCAAGAGGCCGACGATTTCGTTGCTCTTTTGACCCCCATCGTCAAGGCCGCGCTGTCCGACCTGGGGTCGGAGGCGGCGAACAACGCAGTCCAGGTGCTGGGCGGCCACGGCTACGTGCACGAGTGGGGCGTCGAGCAACTGGTCCGCGACGCCCGCATCGCGCAAATCTACGAGGGCACCAACGGCATCCAGGCGCTGGACCTGGTAGGCCGCAAGCTGGGCCAGGACGCCGGCCGCCTGCTGCGCCGCTTCTTCCACCCTGTCAGCGCCTGGCTGGAAGCGCATGCACAGGACCCGGAGCTTGCCGCCTTCGCCGGCCCGACCGCCAAGGCGTTCGGCCGCTTGCAGCAGGCGACGCTGACCATTGCGCAGCGCGGCATGGCCCGCCCGGAGGAAGCCGCGGCGGCGGCCACCGACTACCTGCGCCTGTTCGCCTTGGTCGCCATGGCGTTCATGTGGTGCCGCATGGCCGAGGTCGCGGGCGGCAAGCTGAAGGCCGGCGCCAACGGGGAAGCCCCGTTCTACGAGGCGAAGCTGGACGTGGGCCGCTTCTTCATGGCCCGCGTGCTGCCGCGGCACTCGACGCACTTCCAGGGCATCATGGCCGGGGGCGAGACCCTCGTGCGGATGAAGGCGGAGGCGTTCTAATACCAGCCGCCCCATCGGGCGACCGGTATCAGAGTCGTTTTCGGCGCGCGGCCGCCCCACCAACCCCGCGCGCATACCGGTCAGCCGAAAGGACTGCCGGTATAAGGCGGGAAAGGCGTCCCGCGATAACGGATTTTCGACTTCACTGAATTCGGCTGTTCGTTTTAGGCTGACGCGGTCCATGACCGCGATCTTTCGCCCAAGCGCCAACCTTTGGATGAAGCTGGCGCTGCTCGGGGCGGCTGGGTTCGTCGTGGGCGGCACCGGCTGGTGGTGGCTGGCGCCGCGGACCGATTGGGCGCGCGGCGTCGGCTTCACCGTGCAGCAGCCGGTGCCGTTCAGCCACCAGCACCACGTCGCGGGCCTCGGCATCGGCTGCCAGACCTGCCACAGCCACGTGGAGGTCGGCGCCAACGCCGGGTTGCCGCCGACCCACACGTGCATGACCTGCCACTCGCAGATCTGGACCAACGCCGACGTGCTGGCCCCGGTGCGCGCGAGCCTGGCGGAAGACAAGCCGCTCCGTTGGCAGCGGGTCAACAACCTGCCGGACTACGCCTACTTCAACCATTCCATCCACGTCGCCAAGGGCGTTGGGTGCTCGTCGTGCCACGGCAACGTGGCGGAGATGGCGCTGATGGCCAAGGCGGCGCCGATGACGATGGAGTGGTGCCTGTCGTGCCACCGCGACCCCGGGCCGAACCTGCGCCCCGCGTCCGAGATCTACAACACCGCCTGGCAGCGCGGCCCCGACACGCCCTCGCCCGAGGCGTTGCTGGCGCAATACCATGTCGGCGGGCGGAACCTGACGGAGTGCTCGATTTGCCACCGCTGACCCCTGCGC
>CAXUIQ010000259.1:0-6088 GCA_964250815.1 uncultured Acetobacteraceae bacterium | reverse complement strand
CGGCAGCGCCCGGGTGGACCTCAAGGTGGAGAAGCCGGACACGCTGCTTTTGCTGCTGCGCGACCAGCCGCAGCTCCACCGCGCGCTCGACCTCGCCGGGGTGCCCTCCACGGAGCGCACGCTGCAGTTCCACCTGGCGCCGCCCGACGCAGCGGCGCCCGGCGGGATGGCGGCGCAGTCCAATGCCGAGGACGGGCATGGGCAGCAACGGCCGGGGCAGCCGCAGTCCGGCCGCTTCGCCATCCACGGGACCGCGCCCGCCTTGGGCGAACCCATCCCCGGGCCGGCGGCCTTCCGCCGGGCTGGCGTCGATATCACGGCTTGAAAGGACCCTGACCATGGACTCTCTCATCACGCCCCCTGCCCTCACGACCCCTTCCAGCATCGCGCCGCCAACCGCCGCGGCCGCGTCGGCCGCCTCCGCCCCGGGCGGCGCGCAGGCATCGCTGACGAGCAACTACAACGACTTCCTGAAGCTGCTGATGACGCAGTTGCAGAACCAGGACCCGACCAGCCCGATGGACACCAACCAGTTCACCAGCCAACTGGTCCAGTATTCCAGCGTCGAGCAGCAGATCGCCACCAACACGAGCCTGACGCAGCTCATCCAGCTCACCCAAGGCGGCGAGGTGCTGCAATCCTCGTCCCTGGTCGGCAAGCCCGTGACCGTGACCTCCGACCACATCGCCCTGCAGGACGGCAAGGGTGCCGTGCAGTTCAACACCACCTCCGCCGAGCCGGTCAGCATCGGCATCTACTCGGACTCCGGCGCGAAGCTGCGGGATGCGGTGGTCAGCAGCCAGCCGGGCCAGAACACCTGGTCCTGGGACGGCAAGGACAACGGGGGCAACACCGTGCCGGACGGCGCATACCGCACCGTCGTTCAGGGCCAAGCGGGCGGCACGGCCCAGGACCTGCCGTTCACCGTCACCGGCACGGCGACCGGCGTGCAGAAGTCCGGCAACACGCTGCAGGTGCAGCTTGGGGCGCTGACGGCGGACCTGTCGGCGGTGCAGTCGCTCGCGCCATAAATTGTCATTCGCCTAGCCCGGCAATTCGTGCCGGGTTATTAACCTTTTCGGAAGGTGTCCGGGCGCATCCTGCGTCCATGGCACTTTGGCAAAGGCGGAGCGGACGGGTCCCATGACGGCGCTGCTGGAAAGCCTGCGCTCGCTCGGCGCGAAGAAGCTCGGGGCGATGGCGGCGGTGGCGCTGGTCTCGCTCGGCCTGCTCGGGTTCCTCATGGTCCGCGGCAGCGGCGACGGGCCGATGTCGCTGCTCTATGGGGATCTCGACCTGCGGGAAGCCGGGCAGGTCGTCGATCAACTGGACCGCGCCCGCATCCCGCACCAGATCGAGGCGGGCGGCACCCGCGTCCTCGTGCCCCCGGACCAGGTGGCCCGCGCCCGGATGCTGCTGGCCAAGGAGGGCCTGCCGTCCGGCGGCTCCATCGGCTACGAGATCTTCGACCGCAGCGACAGCCTGACGGCCAGCGGCTTCCAGCAGGGCATCAACCAGACCCGGGCGTTGGAAGGGGAGCTGTCCCGCACCATCCGGATGCTGCAAGGCATCAAGGCGGCGCGGGTTCACCTGGTGCTGCCGAAGCGCGAGCCGTTCGCCCGGGACCGGCAGGACGCGCAGGCCAGCGTGGTGCTGACCATGGCCGGGGCCGCGAGGCTGGACCGGGAAGGCACGCAGGCCGTGCTGAACGTGGTGGCGGCGGCCGTGCCGGGCCTGCGCCCGCAGAACATCGCGGTCGTGGACAGCCGCGGCAACCTCTTGGCCCGCGCCGGGCAGCCGACCGACGCCGCCAGCGCCGCCCAAGCCTCCGAGGAGGTGAAGCGCGCGACCGAGCAGCGCCTGGCCCACGCCGTCGAGGAGATGCTGGAGCGCACGCTGGGACCCGGCCGCGTGCGGGCCGAGGCGGCGGTCGATCTGGATTTCGACCAGGTTCGGGAAACCCAGGAGCGCTACGACCCGGACGGCCAGGTGGTGCGCAGCCAGCAAAGCACGACCGGCAACAGCCGCACGACCGAGGCGGCGGCAAGCGTTTCGGTGCAGAACAACCTGCCCAACGCCGACGCCGGCGCCAACCCGTCAGGGTCGCAGGAGCAGAAGCAGGAAGAAACCACCAACTACGAGATCAGCAAAACCGTCCGCACCCTGGTGCACGAGCAGCCGCAGTTGAAGCGGATCAGCCTGGCGGTGATGGTGGACGGCACGGAGGTGCGCGGCCCCGACGGCACGCTCGCCTATGCCGAGCGCACGCCGGACGAGCTGGCGCGGATCGCCACCCTGGTGCGCGGCGCCATCGGCTTCAACGAGAAGCGCGGCGACCGGGTGGATGTCGTGAACATGCGCTTCGTCGCCGAGGACGACGCGCAGGTGGCCGCCGAGCCCGCCGGGTGGATGCACCTTGAGAAAGCCGAGATCCTGCACCTCGCGGAGACCGGGTTCCTGGCCGTCGTGGGGCTGCTGGTGCTGCTGTTCGTGCTGCGGCCCATGGTCCTGCGGCTGACGCTCCCGCCGCCGCCCGCCCTGGCCGCGGCGCTTGCCAACGCCGGCAGCCCGACCGCGCTCGACGCGCCGGCGCAGGGCGACATGGTCCAGATCGCCAACGTCGAGGGCGCGTTGCGCGTGTCCTCGATCCGCCGCGTGTCGGAACTGGTGGACAGCCACCCGGAGGAAAGCCTGGCGATGCTGCGCAACTGGATCACCCCGGAGAACAGCTAGATGGTTGCGATCACCGCGCTCCAGGACGCCAACGGTCGGCAAAAGGCCGCGATCCTGATGCTCGCCCTGGGGGAAGACCAGAGCAGCAAGCTGCTGGGCGCCATGCACCCGGACGAGATCAAGGACATCTCGGCCGCCATGGCGCAGTTGGGAACCGTGCAGGCCAGCGTGGTCGAGGAGCTGTGCACCGAGTTCTCGAACAGCATCGGCCAGCAGGGCGCCTTGATGGGCGGCCTGGCGAGCACGGAGCGCCTGCTGCTCCGCGCCCTGCCGCCGGACCGCGCGGCGCAGATCATGGAGGAGATCCGCGGGCCGGCCGGCCGGACCATGTGGGACAAGCTCGGCAACGTCAAAGAGGAAGTGCTGGCCAACTACCTCAAGAACGAATACCCGCAGACCGTCGCCGTGGTGCTGTCCAAGGTGAAGCCCGACCACGCCGGCCGCGTGCTGACCCTGCTGCCCGACAGCTTCGCAATCGAGGTCGTCATGCGCATGCTCCGGATGGAGAACGTGCAGCGGGAGGTGCTGGACGGCGTCGAGCAGACGCTGCGGCTGGAGTTCGTGTCGAACCTCGCAAGCTCCAACCAGCGGGACAGCCACGAGATGATGGCCGACATCTTCAACAGCCTTGACCGCCAAAGCGAGAGCCGGTTCGTGGCTGCCTTGGAGGAGCGCAACCGGGAGGCTGCGGAGCGGATCAAGTCGCTGATGTTCACCTTCGACGACCTGCAGCGCCTGACGCCGGCCAACATGCAGATCCTGCTGCGCTCGGCCGAGAAGGACAAGCTGCCGGTGGCGCTGAAGGGCGCGTCCGACAAGCTGCGCGAGCTGTTCTTCGGCAACCTGTCCGAGCGCGCCGGCAAGATGCTGCGCGAGGACATGGAGGCGCTGGGACCGGTGAAGCTGCGCGACGTGGATGACGCGCAGGCCGCGATCGTCGCCTTGGCGAAGGACCTGGCCGCCCAGGGCACGATCGAGATCAGCCAAGGCAAGAACGACGAGATGGTGTCCTGATGACGGACGGCATGGCTCCCCGCTTCGTCGGCATCCTGTATGCCGAGGACTTCGACGACCCGGAGCTGCCCCCGGCGGACGACCTGCCGCCGCCCGTGCCGGAACCGGCGCCGGCGGCGCCCCCGCCGAGCTTCACGCTGGCCGACCTTGAAGCCGCCCAGCGGATCGCACGCACCGAGGCGGTGCAGGCCGCGCGTGCGGAATGGGAACGGTCCGCGCTGCATGACCGCACCCGGTCGCTCGCGGCGGTCGCGTCCGCCGTGGCCGGCGCCCAGGAGGAGGCGCGCACCCTGGCCAACGCGGTGGCGGACGGCACCGCCCGCACGGTGCTGTCGGTGCTGGCCGGGCTGCTGCCGGACCTTTGCGCGCAGCATGGGGGCGCCGAAGTGCGGGCGCTGCTGCGGCACCTGCTGCCGACGCTGGCGCAGCAGCCGCGCATCGCCGTGCGCGTCGCCCCCGCCGTGCTGGACGGGGTGCGCGAGGACCTGGCCCTGCTGGACGAAGACTTGGCGGCTGCGGTCCAACTGGCCGCCGCCCCGCTCGCGCCCGGCGACGCCCGCGTGGCCTGGGCCGACGGCTCGCTGCACCGCGACCAGGCCGCGATCCGCCAGGCGGTCACGTCCGCCCTCGCCGAGCTTGGCCTGCTCGAACCCGCCGCCGCCGTCGTCGCACGCACGCCGCAAAGGAGCATGGCCCATGCCGGATAAGCTGGAATTGTCGGAACTCGCCGAGCACGGCCTGGCCGACCTGGCGCCGTCCCGCACGGCCCGCGACATGGAAGCGGTGTACGACATCCCGGTCACGGTCAGCGCCGTGCTCGGCAAGGCGACCATGCAGGTGAGCCAGCTGCTGAAGCTCGGACGCGGCGCGGTGGTCGAGCTGGACCGCAAGCTGGGCGAGGCCATCGACATCTACGTGAACAACCGGCTGGTGGCGCGCGGCGAGGTGGTGATGGTCGATGAGACCCGGCTGGGCGTCACGATGACCGAGATCGTCAAGGCCGACCGGCCCTAACCGCCGTGAACGTCCTGATCATCGGCTCCCTGGGCGGCGAGTTGGGCAAGGCGGCCCGCATCGCCGCCGCCCGCGGCGCCAAGCTGCACCAGGCTGACGACGACCGGAGCGCCCTGGCGCAGCTTCGCGCCGACGCCAAGGTGGACCTGCTGCTGGTCGAGCTGCCGCACGACATCGGGGCGCTGGTGCAGGCGCTGGCCGCCGAGCGCATCGTGGTGCCCGTCGTCGCCTGCGGCATGGAGGCCGACGCGCCCATGGCGGTGCGGGCGATCCGGGACGGGGCGCGCGAGTTCCTGCCCTTGCCGCCCGACCCCGACCTGATCGCCGCCATCCTGGAAGCGGCGTCGGGCGAAACTCATGCCCTGGTCGCCCGCGACCCCGCCATGCTGGCCGCCGTGCGCCGGGCCGAGCAGGTGGCGGCGTCCGAGGCCTCCATCCTGATCACCGGCGAGTCCGGCACCGGCAAGGAGGTGCTGGCCCGGCACATCCACCGCCGGTCCCGCCGGGCCGCCGGCCCGTTCGTCGCGCTGAACTGCGCCGCGATCCCGGAGAACCTGCTGGAAAGCGAGATGTTCGGCCATGAGCGCGGCGCGTTCAGCGGCGCCGTCGCCCGCCGCACCGGCAAGTTCGAGGCGGCGGAAGGCGGCACGCTGCTGCTCGACGAGATCAGCGAGATGGACGTGCGCCTGCAAGCGAAGCTGCTGCGCGTGATCCAGGAGCGCGAGATCGACCGGCTGGGCGGCACGGCGCCGGTGCGGGTCAACGTGCGCATCCTCGCCACCAGCAACCGCGACCTCACGGCGGAGATCGCCGCCGGGCGGTTCCGGGACGACCTGTACTTCCGGCTCAACGTCGTGAGCCTGCGCCTGCCCTCCTTGCGCGAGCGGCCCGGCGACATCGCGGCCCTTGCCGACCATTACGCCCGCCGCTACGCCGACGTGAACGGCTTGCCGGTGCGCCCGTTGTCCCGCGACGCCCACGCGCGGCTCGCGGCGCACGGGTGGCGCGGCAACGTGCGCGAGCTGGAGAACACGGTGCACCGCGCCGTCCTGCTGGCGGAGGGGGACGAGATCGGCGCGGGGGCCGTCGAGCTGGCGCCGGGTCCGGGCGCCGCGGCCCAGGATCAGGCCCAGGCCTCGGCTGCGGCCCCTTCCCACGCGTCCGGCGTTCCGGGGGGCGTCACGCGCGGTGTCTCGGGCGGCGTCTCGGGCCTGGTCGGCCGGACGATGGACGCGGTGGAGCGCGACCTGATCCTGGAAACCCTGAGCCACACGCTCGGCAACCGCACCCATGCCGCGACGATCCTTGGCATCTCCATCCGGGCGCT
>CAXUIQ010000258.1:2945-6104 GCA_964250815.1 uncultured Acetobacteraceae bacterium | reverse complement strand
GGCGGGGGGGGCCCGCAAGGAGGACCAGGGTCCCGTGGGCGTTCAGGGTCACGGCGGGCGCCGGGCCCTGCGCGCCCCAGTCGTGCGAGGGCTGGGCCGCGCAATGCACGACCAGCGAGACCGCGCTGCCGTGCCGGGCGAACAGGCGCTGGACCGCGGCCTCGTCGCGGATATCCAGGCCGGCATGGGTGTAGCCTCGGGCGGCTTCCAGCAGCTGGACCTGCCAGCGCGTGCTGGCCTCGTCGCCGAAGAAACGGCGGCGCATGTCGTTGTCGATGCCGACGACCTCGACGCCCGGCCCGGCGAGGGTCCTCGCAGCCTCCGCGCCGACCAGTCCGCTCGACCCCGTGACGACCGCAACTGCCATCCAAGCCCCCTCACCATGCCCGCCTGTGACCCTGGACGGCGCCCGGGCCTTATGTCCCTTTTGCGGCGGTCCTCATACTGGCAAGCATCAGGCCCTGTCCGTCGAGGGCCGCGTTTTCGGCTGCATGGCGCACTGGCCGGGCAAGCCGGCGGCGCCCCGGAACCCCGGCCCGGCATCCCCGTTGGCGCACCCGGATGGGGAGGCCGCCATGCCGTTCATCGAGACCGCGGACGAGACGACGCTGTTCTACAACGATTGGGGCGGCGGCCCGCCCGTGGTGCTGATCCATGGCTGGCCGCTCGACCCCGACATGTGGGAACACCAGTCCACCTTCCTGGCGTCCCAGGGCCTGCGCGTCATCGCCTACGACCGCCGCGGCTTCGGGCGCAGCAGCCAGCCCTGGACCGGCTACGACTACGACACCCTCGCCGACGACCTGAAGGCGGTGTCGGGGCGGGTCGCCGCCAAGATGATCCCCGGCGCCGAACTGCTGGAGTACCCGGGCGCCCCGCACGGGCTGTTCTTCACGGAAAAGGACCGGCTCAACCAGGACCTGCTCGCCTTTATGCGGCGGTAGCGGGCCGGCACGGACGAGGGAGGGCAAGATGGAACACAAAACCGTTGGCGCCAGGGATGCGTCGTTCCACGTCGCAATGGCCGGGTCCGGCCCGGCCTTGCTGCTGCTGCACGGCTGGCCGGAGTACTGGCGCACCTGGGAGCCGGTGATCGAGCGTTTGCAGGACCGCTTCACCCTGATCGCCCCCGACCTGCGCGGCTTCGGCGCCAGCAGCAAGCCGGCGGGTCCGTGGGGCGCCCAGGACCATGCCGCCGACCTGCTGGCGCTGCTGGACGCCATGGGAACCGGGCGCGTGGGCGTGGTCGGCCACGATGTCGGCGGCGGGGTGATGCTGGCCCTGGGCCGGCAGGCGCCGGAGCGGCTGTCCGGGCTGTTCTTCTTCGACTTCGTGTATCCCGGCATCGGCCCGCGCATGGGCGCGCCGGACCGGCTGCGCGAGATCTGGTACCAATCCTTCCACCAGATGGACTTCGCCCCCGCCCTGGTCGGCGCGGGCCGGGAAAGCTGCCGGGCCTACATCGGCTACATCCTGCGCCATTGGTCGCACCGGACGGAGTGGTGCGATGCGATGCTGGAGGACTGGGTGGACAACTTCCTGCAGCCCGGCAACCTCGAAGGCGGCTTCGCTTGGTACAAGGCGGCCCACGCCGACCGCATCGCCGTCATGGAAGGCCGGGCGCCGAAGCAGCCGCCCATCGCCGTGCCCGCCTGCGTCCGTTGGGCCGAGCACGACCCGCTGTTCCCCTACGCCTGGACGGACCGCCTCCGCGAGACTTTCACCGACCTGGATTTGGCGATGTTCGAGGGGGTGGGCCACTTCCCGCACCGGGAAGACCCCGACCGGGCGGCGGCGGAGATCGCCGGGTTCTTCGCGAAGCACGCGGGGTAGCAGCGGAGGACGGGGCCGCGGCCCCGCCCTTCCGACGCGCCATCCAGCCTCCGAGCGCCTTCCCCTGCATGGCCCGTGACCCTCCGGGGCGCATGATCCGCGTCAAGCCGCGCGTCATAGTGGTCGGTTCTGGAGAAGCGCTTGTTTGCAACTATGGAGTGTAGTTAAAAGACAATGACCAACGCGGAGTCGCACGATGCCGGCAGAACGCATGGATGCTGCGATGCTGCCCCGAGGCACACACGCCGGCTTCAACGCGAATGTCCACGGGGCGCGAGGGCTGTTCGCCCTCTCCGTCTTCCTCTTCCACGTCGTCAACTCAGGCTTGGAAACCTTTCCGGCGCTCGCGACGGGGGTCGGCAACGCCATCACGCGGATGCCGGAATACGGGGTGGAACTCTTCTTCTGCATCAGCGGCTACGTGATCGCGGGCACGCTGCGCAGGTCGGAAAGCCTGGCGACGTTCATCGGGGACAGGATGATCCGGATCTATCCCACGCTCTGGGCATCGATCCTCGTGATCATAGGGGTGGGCATGGCGACGGGGACGCACGGGTTCGGGGACATGCCGGCATCGCGCCTGGCGTGGTCGGTGCCCGCCAACATGCTGGCGCTGCCGGGCATTCTCCCCTTGGGCAACATCCACCCGGCGGCCTGGTCGCTCAGCTACGAAATGGCGTTCTACCTCGCGTGCGCCGCCTGCTGGGCCTTGCGGCGCCAGTTCGGGGCGCGCGTCCGCTGGGTTGCGGCGCCGGCTGCCATGGCGTTCGCGATCCACTACCCGCGGGGCACCTTGCTGCTCGCGGGCATCCTCGTGGCGGACGGCTGGCCGCACGGAGGCGCCGCCGCCCGCATCGCGCGGCACCCGGTCCCGCTCCTCCTGCTGTTCCTGGCCTGCTGGCGCATGGTGCAGGAATTGAGCCTGCCCGACCACATCGTCCAGACGACCATGCTGGCCTGGTCGGCCGACGCAAGGCTCCCTCTCGCCCTCGTGGCGGTCGCGGCGGCGACGCTCGGCTTCGCGGGGATCACGCGCGGCCACGGCGCGCTCGGGCGCGCGCTGTGCTGGCGGCCGTTCCAGTACCTCGGCACCATCAGCTACGGCTTCTACCTGTGGCACCCGATCGTGATGTCCGGCGCAAAGGCCGCGCTGCTACGGTTGGGCATTCCGCACGCTGCCG
The DNA here is from genome assembly GCA_964250815.1 of uncultured Acetobacteraceae bacterium. Taxonomy (GTDB): domain Bacteria; phylum Pseudomonadota; class Alphaproteobacteria; order Acetobacterales; family Acetobacteraceae; genus CAHJXG01. Next base: position 3,090 of record CAXUIQ010000258.1, on the reverse strand, counting down.
GCATTTGGTCGCAATCGTTGTTCCTCGTCCTGACGCTTCCGCCTGCGATCATCGTGGCGCATGCCAGCCAGCGCATCCTCGAACGCCGCTTGGCCGACCGGCTGCGCCGCCGCCTGCGGCGCAGCCCGGCGCCCGCCATCGCGCC
>CAXUIQ010000258.1:0-2935 GCA_964250815.1 uncultured Acetobacteraceae bacterium | reverse complement strand
CGCGGCCCCCCGCCCCCCCCCCCCCCCCCCCCCCCCCGGGCCCCCCCCGGGCGGCCCCCCCGCCCGCGGCCCCCCCCGGCGCCCGCCATCGCGCCGGCGCCGGCCGGGGCCGGACGAAGGACGACGCTCTATCCGGTGAACCGGACCGGCGAACCGGGTGCGGGCAAGGGGAGCGGGGAGGTCCGGGTGTCGATCGTGATCCCGGCGTTCGACGCGGAGGGAACCATCAAGCGGGCCTTGGATTCGGCACGCCTCCAAGGCGGGGCGGAGCTGGAGATCATCGTCGTGGACGACGCTTCCACCGACCGGACGTCTGCAATCGTCGCCCAAGAGGCCGCACTGGACCGTCGGATACGGGTGCTGCGCATGCCCGCGAACGTCGGCCCGGCCGCCGCCCGCAACCGGGGGCTGGATGCCGCGCGGGGCGATTGGATCGCCTTGCTCGACGCCGACGACAGCTACTGTCCCGGGCGCATCGGCCGCCTGCTCGACCTCGCGGACCGCGTGGGCGCCGACATGGTTGCGGACAACGTGCTGCTCCACCACGCCGACGGAACGGTTCCGGACGCCCCGATGATCCCCCCGGCGCTGCTGTCCCAGCCGGTGGAACTCACGACCGCCGAATTCATTGCGCGCAACGTCGGCTCGCCGGACGCGCCGCGCGTCAGCTACGGCTTCCTGAAGCCGATGCTCCGGACCGCGTTCCTGCGCGGCAACGGGGTCGCCTACGACGAACGGAACAGGTTCTCCGAAGACTTCATGCTCTACGTGGACTGCCTCACCAAGGGCGCGCGCTGGTGGCTGACCCCCGAGGCGACGTACCAATACACGATCCGGGCCGGATCGCTGACGGAGCAGCAAAGCTCGGGCGACCTGATGCGGCTGCGGCAGATGGAGGAGGGCCTCCTCGCAGACCCGAAGGTCCGCATCGACCCGCTGCTCGTCCAAGCCATCACGCGGCACAAGGCGGTCCTTGACCGCTGTTACTATTACCGGGCGTTCACCGACGCCGTGAAGGGCCGCGACATGGCTCTCGCCGCGAGGTTGCTGGCCGACAACGGACGGAGCGCCCAGCTCATCGCGCGCGAGGCCGCACGGCAGCTTCCCACCATACTCGCGAAGGCGTTGCGCGGCGGCTACGCGGCGCCTGCGCGGCGCTGAAACCAAGCGCCCGAGGTGTTGACCGCTCTTGGTCGCTGCCATCAAGAGCGTGTCCGGGGCAGCGAAGCGGAAGAAGACCGGTCGTTGCAAGCGCCGCCTGATATAAGCCGCTGATCCGACAACGAAGGCGGCGGGCAAGGGACCATGGCCCGGCTGCCACGTGGGAATCCACGCGGGTGCTGCCAGTGGGCCAACTCAGACACCATCTCGAACGGTTGGCTCGGCTGACGTGACGGACTGACCGGAGCTGTCCTGGCAGCGTTCCCATGGCGTCGCTTACCCAAGCCGCAAATGGCCAACCGCTTCATGGCCCTCAAAACGAGGCCTTGGCAAATGCATGACTTCACAACTAAATCCTGACGCTTTCTAAAACTCCAAGTAGAATCTTACCAACTCAGACATTGACGGTTCACAATGCTGCCATGATACACGCAACGTTCTTGTAACGTCGCGTTAAAGAATGGGCCGATCATGATGTCACTGCATACAGGCGCCTCCATGCTCATGCACTCCGGGCAGCATCCATGACGATCCGTGGCGGTTCGCTCCTGCCCTCGGGCTTTCTCAGCACTCAAGGCAGTCAAATCGTCGATGCGGACGGCAATCCCGTCCGCATTGCCTCGATCGCCTGGTACGGCACCGACGGCCCGGCAGGCTCGGCGTTGCAAGGGCTATGGTCGGAGAGCTATGAGCATATCCTGGACAGCGTGAAGGCGGATGGCCTGAACACGGTCCGCATTCCCTGGTCCAATGCCGACCTCCATACGCCATTCGCCGGCACGAACCAATTGGGCGGCGTGGACTGGTCGAAGAACGCCGACCTCAAGGGCCTTACGACCCTCCAGGTTTTTCAGAAGATCGTGGACTACGCGGGGCAGATCGGCCTCAAGATCATCTTCGACCACCACACCGACGACGGCAGCGGCGGGCAGCAGCCGAACGGCTCGTGGATCGACAAGGGACCGGGCACCAACGGCACGGACGGCGCCGGCGTGCAAGGGACGGTTGACGCCGCCCGGTTCCAGGCCGACTGGGTCGAGTTCGCAAAGACGTTCGCCGGCAACTCCACGGTGATGGGCTTTGACCTGGACAACGAGCCGACAGCCCAAGGGGTGACGTGGGGCGGCGGCGGCGCGAACGACATCCACAAGATGTACCAGGACGTGGGCAACGCCATCCAGGCGGTTGATCCTGGGGCGCTCATCATTGCTGAAGGCGTCATCACGTACGACGGCACCGCCTACCCCATGGACTTTTCCGGGGTGAAAACAAACCCCGTCGTGCTCAACACTCCAAACAAGGTGGTCTATTCCCCGCACGACTACCCCGACGAGATCGGCGGCGATCCGCGCGACTCCGGCCAGGTCGCGATCGACGCCATGAACAAGCAATGGGGGTGGATCATAAAGAACAACGTGGCTCCGGTCTGGATCGGGGAGATGGGGTCCAACATGGTCTCCTCGGACGCCCAGGCTTGGGCTTCGACGCTGCTCGACTACATGAACGGCAAGGACGGCGCACAGGGCGGCCCTACGTTCACAGGCAACCAGCAGCCCATCGGCGGAGACTGGTGGAACCTGGGCTGGGAGAACGGCGCGCCCGGGACGGGTGCCGGCGGCGGCAACCCAGATGGCAACCAGGATGCCTGGGGCGTCGGCCATTACCGGCCGCTGCAGCAGGCCGTCACGGACCAGATGCTGTTCAAGCCCGTCGCTCCCACCTCCGCCCCTGCGGCGGCGACGGACACCCTGGTGCTGGGCTTGTCGGAGGACGC
>CAXUIQ010000257.1:0-6111 GCA_964250815.1 uncultured Acetobacteraceae bacterium | reverse complement strand
TCGTCTGGATGTAGCCCTGGCCGATGCCGCAACTGATGGTGTCGCCGATGTTCCAAGCCTTGCCGTGCGACCGGCGCCAGGCGCGGGTCGGCATGAGGCCGCGGCGGGCGCCGGGCAGCTCGATCCCAAGATCGACGCCGATGCCGAACCGGTTGGCCATCGCCGCCACGCGGTCGATGCCCGTGCGCCGGGCGACCTCGTAGAAGAACACGTCGCAACTGTTCTTGAGGCCGCCCCGCATGTCCAGCGCGCCGTGGCCGTGCTTGCTCCAGCAATGGAAGCGCGTGTCGCCCATGTCCAGGAAGCCCGGGCAGGTGATGCGGTCCTTGGGGCCGATGACGCCGGCCTCCAGCCCGGCCATGGCGACGACCATCTTGAACGTGCTGCCCGGCGGATACAGCCCGGCCGCCGCCTTGTTGATCAAGGGCGTCCGCCGGTTGCGCGTCCACTCCACCCATTGCGCCTGGCTGACGCCCGAATTGAACAGCGCGGGGTCGAAGGACGGATTGCTGGTCATGGCCAGCACCTCCCCGTTGCGCGCGTCCAGCACCACGGCGGAGGCGCTCTCGTCGCCCAGGCGCTCCAGCACCGCCGCTTGCAGGCCGGCGTCGATGGTCAGCCCAAGCTCCTCCCCCGCCATGCCCTCCTGCCGGTCCAGCTCGCGGATGGTGCGCCCGGCGGCGTTCACCTCCATCTGCACGGCGCCGGGCTGGCCGCGCAGCCGGTCGTCGTGCGCTTTTTCCATGCCTGCCCGGCCGATGCGCAGGCCCGGCAGCCCCAGTGCCGGGTCCTCCGCCACGTCCTCGTCGTTCGGGGGTGCGACGTAGCCGACGACATGGGCGAGCGCCGGCCCCTTCGGGTAGGTGCGCGTGGTCCCGGCATCGACGGCGACGCCGGGCAGGTCGGGGGCGTTCGCCTCGATCCGCGCCATCTCCTCCCAGCTCAGGAACTCCCGCAGCGTGACCGGGACGAAGCGGCGGCAGAAGCGCAGCTCGCGCTCGATGCGGGCACGCTCGGCGTCCGAAAGCGGCACGAGCTGCGCGAAGGCGTCGAGCACCGCGCCGGCGTCGGCCTGCCCGGCGGTGAACAGGGCGCGCCAGCTGGCCTGGTTGCCGCCCAGCACGACGCCGGACCGGTCGAGGATGCGGCCGCGCGGGGGCGCCACCAGCCGCTCGCTGATGCGGTTGCTGTCGGACAGCGTGGCGTAGCGGCCGCCCTCCGTGATCTGGGTCCGGTACAGCTTCGCCGCCAGCGCGCCGAAGGCGCCGAGCTGCCCGGCGCCCAAGAGCAGGGCGCGCCGGGTGAACGCGCCGCCGTCCTTCTTCCTTGGCCCGGGCCATGTCACGCCCGGTCCGGATCGGCAAGGCCGCGCTGCGCCCGGGTGAACAGGGCCGCGAGCGCCGGGTAAAGCCCGGACGTCAGCCCGAATTGCAGCAGCGCGCCGCCGGCGGGCAACACCCGGACGCTCAGCAGCCCGACCATCGCCCATTCCGCGGCAGCCGCCGCCGCTGCCACGGCGACGAACACGAGCCAGACCGTTCCGAACCCCTGCTGGACCAGCGCCCGGCGCCAGGCCGTCGCCAGCCCGTGAGCCGCCAGCAGGACCAGCACCGAAACGCCGGGCGGGGTCAGGCCCAGCAGGTCGGCAAGCACGCCCAGCAGGAACACCGCCGGGGGCGTCATGCTGGCCGGCCGGGCCAGCGACCAGAAGAACACGCAGCCAAGCGCCACGGCGGGCTGCCATTGCGCTTGCCCCGGCAGGCCGAGCGGCGATGCGGCGAGCAGCAGGAGCGCCGCCGTGCATGCGGCGGGCAACACCCGGCGGGAGGCGGCATCGCGCCGGCGCGGCAGCGGGGGCCGCGGCCGGATGCCCGGCGTGCGCAGCGGGGCCAGGGCTACCGGCCCCGCCGCTCGGCCAAACGGGCGGCCGTCTCCGGCGGCGGCACGCCGCGCTGCCCGTAGTCGAACAGTTGGACGGCATCGAGGCGGTCGAGCCGCGCCGCAAGCTCCACCTCGGGCGCGTTGCCGGCATAGCGCACGGTGCCGAGCGGCAGCCCGGCCGGGAAGACGCCGGCCTCCGCCGACGTCACGACACGCTCCCCCTCGGCCGGAGGCGCGTCCTCCAGCCAATGCGTCAGGCGCGGGCGCGGCCCGTTGGTGCCGGCCAGGATGGCGCGCCCGGCGCTGTTCTCCAGGGTCACGGGGATGCGGCTGTTCAGGTCGGTCACCAGCAGCACGCGGGCGCTGCGCGCGCCCAGTTCCGTGACCCGCCCCACCAGCCCCTGCCCGTCCACCGCGACCTGGCCCTTGGCGACGCCCTGGGTGCGCCCGATCGGCAGCAGCACCGAGCGGGCATAAACGCCGCCGGCATCGGCGGCGACGCGGGCGGTCACGAAGGAGGCCGCGGGGTCGGGTACCCAATGGAGGGCCTCCTTGAGCGCCGCGTTCTCGGCATCGAGCGCCATGGCGGCGGCCTGCCACCGGAGCAACTGCTCGTTCTCCGCCCGCAGCCGGGCATTGTCGGCGCGGAGGGTCCGCAGGTCCCGCAGTTCCTCCACGGCGGCCTGCGCGGCAGCCCGCGGCAGGGCCGCGGCGGCAAACACCGGCGCCACGGCGTCGGCCAACGCCATGCGCGCCCGCTCGGCAAGCAGCGCGTTGGCCCGGCCGAGCAGCAGCAGGGCAAAGCCGGCCACCACCAGCAGCGGCAGGGTCAGCCGAGCCAGGGATTGGCGCATGGGAATCGACGGCCGAAACACGCGCCTGCGCCTCCAAACGCCACCATCCGATTCGAGCGGCTCAATACATCGACGTCAAGACATTCCGCAGCCGCTTCGTTTCTTCAAGCGCCCGGCCGGTGCCGAGCGCGACGCAGCTCAGGGGCTGCTCCGCCATCACCACCGAAAGGCCGGTGGCCATGCGCAGGGCCTGGTCCATGCGGTGCAGCAGAGCGCCGCCGCCAGTCAGCACGATCCCCTTGTCCATGATGTCCGCGGCGAGTTCCGGCGGCGTGTTCTCCAGCGCGACCCGCACCGCCTCGATGATGGTCGCGACCGGCTCGGCCAGGCTCCCGGCGATCTCGCGCCGGCTCACCGTGATCTCCCGCGGGACCCCGTGCAGCAGGTCCAGGCCCCTCACCTCCTGCAACGGCCCGTCGTCGGCCTCGTCGGACGGCATCGCCGCGCCGATGTCGATCTTGATGCGCTCGGCCGTGCTTTCACCGATCAGCAGGCTGTGGGTGCGCCGGAAATAATTGATCAGCGCCTCGTCCATCTTGTCCCCGCCCATGCGCACGCTCCGCGAGAACACGATGCCGCCCAGCGCGATCACGGCCACCTCCGTCGTGCCGCCGCCGATATCGACGACCAGGCTGCCGGACGCTTCCGTGACCGCAAGCCCGGCGCCGATCGCCGCCGCCATCGGCTCCTCGATCAGCAGGACCTTGCGCGCGCCGGCGCTTTCGGCGCTTTCCTGGATGGCGCGGCGTTCCACGGCCGTGCTGCCGGACGGCACGCAGACGATGATGACCGGGCTGGCGAGCCGCCGCCGCCGCGCCTTGCGGATGAAGTGCTTGATCATCTCTTCCGCCAGCTCGAAGTCGGCGATCACGCCGTCGCGCAGGGGGCGGACCGCGGCGATGTTGCCCGGCGTGCGGCCCAGCATCCGCTTGGCCTCCTCCCCCACCGCCAGCACCTGCTTCTTGCCGCGCACGTCGGCGACGGCCACGACGCTCGGCTCGTTCAGCACGATGCCGCGACCGCGCAGGTAAACCAGGGTGTTGGCGGTTCCAAGGTCAATCGCCATGTCCATCGGCGTCGTCCCGAGCAGACGTCTGAACATGCGATTGCCCTTCGACTCGCGGGAGAAACCGTTCCCTGGCTGTAGAATGACACGCAATCGGCCTGCCCGCAGCATTTCGCTCCCGCAAAGGCTGTCCTCAAATCCTCGCGAGCCACATTTGTGACACAGGTCGGGCGGATACTCGCGTATGGTTCATGCGTTGGCCATGAATGCAACCGGATGGAGGGTACACGATGCGTTCTGTGAAGATGGCGGCTTTCGCGGCAGCTTTGCTGATGGGCTTGGCAGCCTGTGGGGAGCAGCCCGGCACGCGGGCCGTGACGGGCGGGTTGCTGGGGGCCGGAACGGGCGCGGCCATTGGCGGGATAACGGGGGCAGGCGCCGGAACGGGAGCCTTGGTCGGCGGCGGCATCGGCGCGGTGGGCGGCGCCGCGACGGCACCGCGCCGCTATTGACCTGAACACGGAGGATTTTGGATGCGTAGCAGAGTTGCAATGAGCCTGACGCTGGTGGCTGGGCTGGGCTTGTCCGCCTGCACCAACCCGTATGATCCGGGCCAGCGCGCGGTCGGCGGCGGATTGCTGGGCGCCGGCACGGGGGCTGCGATCGGCAGCCTCGCCGGAGGGGGACGCGGCGCCGCGATCGGGGCGCTGGTGGGCGGCGGTGCCGGGGCGCTTGGCGGTGCCGCGACGACGCCGACCCGGCAGCAGCCGTATTACCAGGAAGAGCCTTCTTATGGGCAGCCGGCTTACCAGCCGGCGCCGCAGTACTACCAGCCGCGGCCCTATGGCTACTAGGTAATGGCCGGCCCGGGGATGCCGGGCCGGCCGTCGCTATGCCGCCGGGTCAGGCGGACAGCGCGACCGGCTCGGTCCGGGCGCGCTTAACCAGCAGCTTGTTCAGGGCGTGGACGTAGGCGCGGGCCGAAGCCACGATCGTGTCGGTATCCGCGCCTTGCCCGTCCACCATCTTGCCGGCTTCCTCAAGCCGCACGGTCGTCTTGGCCTGGGCGTCCGTTCCCTCCGTCACCGCGCCGACGGAGAACAGCACGAGCTTCGCCTCGTGCGGGAACAGCGCGCGGATGGCGTTGAACGTCGCATCCACCGGGCCGTCGCCAGCCGCCTGCGCGCTGGAAACCGCGCCGTCGATCTCCAGTTCTAACTCGGCGCTTTGCGGGCCGCGCGATCCCGCCCGCACGTCCAGCGACACGAACCGTATCCGCTGGTGGTCCCGGCCGACCTCGTCATCGACGAGCGCCACAATATCCTCGTCATAGACGACCTTCTTGCGGTCGGCCAAATCCTTGAACCGGCGGAAGGCGTCGTTCAGCTTGTTGTCGCCGATCTCCGCATAGCCCATTGCCGCCAGCTTGTCCCGGAACGCGGCGCGGCCGGAGTGCTTGCCCATGACCAGCGTGCTCTTGGTCCAGCCGACGCTTTCCGGCGTCATGATCTCGTAGGTGGCGGCGTTCTTCAGCACGCCGTCCTGATGGATGCCGCTTTCATGGGCGAAGGCGTTGCGTCCGACGATGGCCTTGTTCGGCTGCACGTCGAACCCGGTGATGGTCGAGAGCAGCTTCGACACCCGGAGGATGTTCCTGCTCTCGATGCCCGTCTGGTAGGGTGCCGCGTCCGGGCGGGTGCGGATCGCCATCACCGCCTCTTCCAGCGCCGCGTTGCCGGCGCGCTCCCCAATGCCGTTGACCGTGCATTCCACCTGCCGCACCCCGGCATGCAGCGCGGCCAGCGTGTTGGCGACCGCGAGGCCCAGGTCGTTGTGGTTGTGGGTGGACAGTACGACCTTGTCCGCCCCGGGAACACGCTCCAGCAACATGCTGAAGATGCGGGCCATGTCCTCCGGCACCGCGTAGCCCACGGTGTCCGGGACGTTGATCGTCGTGGCGCCGGCCTTGATCGCCGCCTCCACGCAGCGGCACAGGAAATCAGGCTCGGTGCGGCTGCCGTCCTCCGCCGACCATTCCACGTCGTCGGCGTGCTGCCGGGCCAGCGTGACGGAGGCGATGGCAAGGTCCAGCACCGCGTCTGGTTCCATGCGCAGCTTGTACTTCATGTGCAGCGGGCTGGTGCTGAGGAAGACGTGGATGCGCTTGCGCTCCGCCGGGAGCAGCGCCTCGGCCGCGCGCAGGATGTCGGCCTGCCCGGTGCGGGCCAGGCCGCAGATGACCGGGCCGCGCACCGTGCGGGCGATCTCCTGCACGCTCTCGAAGTCGCCGGGCGATGCGATGGGAAAGCCGGCCTCCATGACATCGACGCCCAGCTCGGCCAGCGCCTCCGCCATGCGGAGCTTCTCGGC
>CAXUIQ010000256.1:4181-6114 GCA_964250815.1 uncultured Acetobacteraceae bacterium | reverse complement strand
CGGTGAAGCTCGCGATGCGGACCGTGTCGCCGTCCGCCCGCAGGCTGGCGGCGATGTCGGTGATCCGCACCCCCTGCGCGAAATCCTGCACTTCGCCCTTGGCAAGCTGCACCGTGCCGCCGATCCGGGGCGCCGCCGCGGTGCCGGCCACCGTCGCGTCGAGCGCCACCCGGCCCCGGGCACGCCGTCCGGCCGCGGTCAGCACGGGATCGAGCAGCACGAGGTCGAGCGACCCCGCCGCCCGCAAATCGAGCGGCCCGGCTCCCAGTGGCGCCTGCCCCGTCACCGCAAGTGTGAGCGACGGCCCGGCCGTGAGCCGCGAGTCGATCCGGGCGGCCCCGCCGGCCAGTTGCGCCGTGGCCGCGAGGTTCGCCGCCGGGATCGCCCGGCCCGGACCGGCCCGCAGCCGCACCCCGCTCGCGGTCAGCTTGACCGTCCCGTCAGGCCGTGCCGTCGTGCCGGTCAGGCGGGCGTCCAACGCTATGGTGCCGTCCGCCGCAAGTTCCGGCGAGACGAGCCGCGCCAGGTCCGCCGGCGCGCGCAAGGTGGCCGTCGCGTCCAGCGTGGGCGACAAGCGCCCCGCCACGTCCAGCACCGCATTCCGCACGCCCAGCCGCAGCCGGTCCGCCGCGACCCCATCGGCCAGGCGGATTTGCGCCGGCGCCAGCAGCCGCAGCGTCTCGCCCCGGGCGGCGACCTGCAACGTGCCGAGCTGAACGGCCTTGGACACCGCATCCACCACGGCCGCGCCGGTGATCTGGGCGTCGGTGCCGCCGACTTGCAGCGCCGCGGTGGTGCGCAGGGCCAGCGCCGTTTGCGGGCCGGACACGTCCACCTTCGCGGACCCCTTGACGCCCGCCGCGTCGATGCCCTCCGCCGCGAGCTGGCCGTTCACCGCCGGCGCGGCGATGGGGTCGGCAACGCGGGCAGTGAGGACGGCATGGCCGACGCGGCTGCCGGGCAGGCCGGCGTCGCGCAGCTCCGCTTGCACCCGGGCTTCGTGCGCGTCGAGGCTGGCCTGCGCCGCCACGCTGCCGGACAGCGGCTGGCCGATGAAGGGGCGCAGGTCGTCGAGCTTGTCCATGCGCAGGTCAACCTGGCCCAGCGGCAGCTTGGCGCCTGGCGCCAGGGACAGCGCCCCGGCGGCGTGCAGGCTGCGCCAATCCGCGCGCTCGATGGTGGCCTGCAACGCGCCGTCCGCCTCGCGGTGCGCCTGGACGGCCAGGGCGAGCGGGGCGCCTTCCAACGTGCCTTCCGCCGTCACCTGCCCGGCGGGCGCGCTTGGCAAGCCCGTCAACGCGGCTGTCAGCGTCACCGGCCCGCGCGGCACGTTCAGCGCGCCCACTTCGCCCTTGACCGTCGTATCAAGCGTCAGCGCGTCCATCGGCCCCTGCGCGTGCCCCTCGGCGTCCAAGGCCCCGGTCAGGGTTGGGGCCAACGCCGCAAGGTCGAGAAGGCCGAGCCGGAACGTGGCGTCCAGCGTCTCCGCCTTCTTGCTCCCCTGGGCCGACACGCGCAGCGCCTTGCCGTCGATCTCCAGCCGAGACAGCGTGACGTCCGACCCGGCAAGCTGCGCCGAGGCCCCCAGCGTCGCGTCGCCCAGCAGCGCCGGCACCGGTGCCAGCCCGCCGGTGACGGAAACCTTGCCGTCCAGCTCCGCCCGGGTCACGCCGCCCACCATCGCGGCGCGCAGATGCAGCGCCGTGCTGCCGTGCAAATCGACCCCGCCGATGGCGGCGAGCGGCGCGAGGTCGGCCGCGGCCACGTCGGCATTGGCGGACAGGTCGCCCCCCGTCCGCGCGTCGCCTTTGACGGTCAGCAGCGGATGGGCGAGCGCGAAGGTGACGGGCCGGGCCGGGTCGTCCAGCCGCGCGTCAGCGTCCAGCACCACGGGCGCAGCTGCCAGCAGCGCCGGGTCCGGGGCGGGGCGGGG
>CAXUIQ010000256.1:0-4171 GCA_964250815.1 uncultured Acetobacteraceae bacterium | reverse complement strand
GCCGGCATTGCCCTGGATGTCCGCCACCAGGCGCTGCACCGTGGCGCCGGCCGCGGCCAGGCCCTCGATCCGCAGTTGCCCCGATGCGTCCGGCGCGGTGAACGGCCCGTGCACCCGGGCCTGCAACGCGACGCTCTGCCAAGCCACGTCCGGGCGCGGCGCCATGGCCGGGGCGGACGCGGACAGGTCGAGGTCGGCCGCCGACCCTTCCAGGTCCAGCGTGCCCCGGGCCTGCGCCTGCAGCGGGCCGGCGGTCAGCGCCAGGTCCGTGTTGGCGGCGTCGCGCGGTCCGTCCCGCCTTGCCTTGATCGAGAGCGTCCCGAGGCCCGGCAGCGTGGCGAGGGTCGCGACCAGGCCGCCCTCCGGCTCGGCGGCGTCGAGCGTCGCCGCGATGCGCGCCGGGTCGAGGCGGACGGTTGCCTTGTAGTCGCCGGGCGCGTCGAGCCGATGCAGCGCTAGGTCCGCGCTGGCGTTTTGCAGCGACGCGCCGTCCGCTGCGCCGTCCGCGGAAAGCACCGCCGCGGCGCCGAGCACGCCGGGGCCAAGCTCGGCCCGCGCCACGTGGATGTGCTGCGCCGTGACACGCACGGGCAAGGAAAACGGCTGGCTCGGGGTCGCGGGCGCCGGCGCGGCGGTGCTTGCGGCGGGCAGCCGGGGCACCTGCACCCGTGCGGCCTCCAGCCGCTCGATCAGCGCCGTGCGCCGCAGCAGCCGGGTCGGCGACCAGTCGAGCGCCACGTCTTCGGCCAGCAGCCATGCGCCGGCTGCGTCGCGCACCTCCAGGTGGTGCAGCCGCAGCGCGTCCGGGAAGCGGCCCGACAGCCCTTCCAGCACCACCGTGCCGCCGGTCGCGCGCCCGACCAGCAGCTCCGCCGCGACGCGGCCCGGCCCGATGTTCAGGGCCAGCACGACGGCAGCGACCGCCACGACGGGCAGCAGCAGGAGCAGGCCTAGGACCCAGAGCGCCACGCGCACCACCCGGCGCATCAGAAGGCCTGCCCGATGCCGAGGTAAAGCTCGAACGTGTCGTCGCCGCGCTGCTTGTTGAGCGGCACGGCCACGTCCAGGCGGACCGGCCCGATCGGCGTGTAGTAGCGGGCACCCACCCCGGCGCCGGCCCGCAGGCCGCTGCCGAAGCCCGCGCTGGAGCTGGACACCTGCCCGGCGTCCACGAACACCGCAGCGCCGTAGCTCTCGCCGAAGCGTTGCCGGTACTCGACCGTGGCCGCCGTGATCGAGGTGCCGCCGGTGGGCCGGTTGCGCCGGAACTGCGGTCCGATGGACTGATAACGATAGCCCCGCACCGTGCCGCCCCCGCCGGCGTAGAATCGCTCGTCCGGCGGCAGGTCGAAGGTGGCTGCTCCTTGCACGCTGCCGACCAGGCCGCGAAGCGCCACGATGCTGCGGCCCGGAGCGCCCAGGTTGATGTACGTGGAGCCTGACGCCTGCAAGATGGCGAACGTCGATCCCTGGCCCGTCAGCTCATGCGTCGGCGCCACGGATGCCGCCGCCTTGATGCCGTGCGTCGGCTCGAACAGCCCTTCGGGACCCGTCGAGTCGTAGCGCAGCCCGACCGGCAAGGCGAGCAAGGTGTAGTCGCGCGTCGTGCCCTCCTGCGTGATCCGCGACTGCTGCGCCTGCACGCCGACGCTGCCCGTCCAGACCTGCTCCACCTTCCGGCTGAGGGTGATGCCGCCCAGCTCCGCCGTGCGGTTGTAGGCGTCGAGGTTTTCCTTGATCGCCTGCAGGTTCACCGTCAGCGACTGGTCCCGCCGCCACAGGTCCGGCTTGGTCAGCGCGGCCGTCACGTTGTAGCCGCTGCCGCGGCTGGCGCTGCCGCCGAGCTGCGTCACCGCGGCGCCCAGGTTCAACTGCTCCGCCTGTCCGAACAGGTTGCGGTGCTGGAAGGTGACGCCGGCGCTGGCGCCGAGGTCGGTCGAGTACTCGGCCGTGACCGACACCGCATGACGCGGCCGCTCCGTCATGTCGAAGGCCAGCGGCAACTGCCCGGCCGCGTCCAACTGCTTGGCCGCCCGGGCGCGCACGGTCGTGAACACGCCGAGCTGCGCCAGGTCCTGCCGCGCCTTCTCGATCTTGGCCGGGTCGAACCGCTCGCCTTGGCTGACCAGCAGGCGGCGGCGCACGAAGGCCGGGCCCACCCGGGCCAGCCCTTCGATGCTGATCGGCCCGAGATCGACCTGCGGGCCGGCGTCCACCTTGTAGGACACGTCCAACGCCTGCGCCCCGGCGTCGAGCATGGCCACCGGCGGATCGACCTTGGCCAGCGCGTAGCCCTGGCCGCGCAGCGCGTCCAGCACGCGCGCCTGTCCCGCCAGCACCTCCGCCGCGATGGCCGGCGCGCCGGGCGCGATGCCCAGCGCCGCCCGCGCCTGCGCCGGCACCTGGCCGTCCAGGGCAACCCGGCGCAGGTGGAACACCGGCCCGGGGTCGATCCCGACCGTCACCGGGACCGGGGCGGTGGCGGCTTCCAGCGCCGTGGGCAGCGCCGGGTCGTCGAGGCTGCGCCCGGCCACCTGCATCGTGACCCGGGCGGCGTAGTGGCCGTAGCTGTTGAGCGCCGTTCCCAGGCGGCCCTCGTCGTCCCTTGCGCGCGTCACCAGCGCGAACGGGCCGACCGGCGCGCTGTCCCGCAGCGACACGAGGCTGGAACTGTCCTTCAGCGCCTGGTCCAACGCCGCGTTGCCCGTGGCGGCGATCTCAACGGTGTAGGGCTGCGGATCGGCCGCGCCCGCGGCGGCGCCGTGCAGCACGGCCAGCACGACGGCGAACAGCACGACCCGCCGGGACGGAGCAGTCGTTCCCTTGAACATGCGGCAGCATAGTGCTGAAACCCCACGGGAACGCCAGATTCGCATGCGCGCCCCGCAACGCCGCCCGCCACCGTCCCAAGATTGTCACAAGCGCGTCGTTGTCCCGGCACATGGGGGTTGGTATCTGGTTTCCATGAAGCTCCCCTTTCCCCGCGCACGCCAAAGGAGCCTGCCGGTCCTGGCGCCGGCGGAGTCGGACGCGGCGCCACGGCCGCGGACCCTTCGGCTGCGGCCGCTGTGGCGGGGCGCCGCCATCGCCCTTTGGACGCTTCCCGCCGCGGCGATCCAGGCCGGGATGCTCGTATTGCCCGGACGTGGCAAGATCGTGTTCGCCCGGCTGTATTGGGCCAGCTTGTGCCGCCTGCTCGGCCTGAAGGTGCGGGTGATCGGAACGCAGGCGCGGCGAGGGCGGCCGGTGGTGTTCGCGTCGAACCACTCGTCCTGGCTCGACATCCTGGCGCTGGGCGGCGTGCTGGAAGGCTGCTTCATCGCCAAGGAGGAGGTCGGACGCTGGCCGGTCATCCGCACGGTCGCCCGCCTGGGCCGCACCGTGTTCGTCAGCCGCCGCGCCGCCAACACCGGGCGGGAGCGCAACGCCATGCGCGGCCGGCTGGACGCGGGCGACAACCTGATCCTGTTCCCCGAGGGCACCAGCTCCGACGGTTCCCGGGTGCTGCCGTTCCGCTCGGTGTTCTTCTCGGTGGCCGAGGCGCAGCCAGGGCGCTCCTGCCCGCTGATCCAGCCGGTGTCCATCGGCTATGACCAGGTGGGCGGGCTGCCGATCGGCCGGGCGAGCCGGCCGGTGTTCGCCTGGTACGGCGACATGGACCTCGCCAGCCATTTCTGGCGCCTGGCGCAGCACCGCGGGCTGCGCGCCACCGTGCTGCTGCACGCGCCGGTCGATCCGGCTGCCTACGCCTCCCGCAAGGCGCTGTCCCAGGCGGTGTGGCAAACGGTGGCGGAGGGTGCCGCGACGTTGCGGCAGAACCGGCCGGTGCGGCCCGCCTTGCACGCGGCGGCTGAAGACGTTCCGCCGGTCCGGCCCGCTTTTGCTTGACCCCGCTTTTGCTTGACAACGCCGAGGCCTGATCTGCCACACTCCGCACCGTTGAAACCGGCATGACCGAAGGGAGGCTATCGAACGCTGCTGCGCTTGACCCGGGCCGGGCACCCGCCCATTCCTCCCCAGAGCTTGGCCGGGCGTTTCCGGCCGGATGGGGAGCGTGCCTGGCCGTGACCGCGACGAACAATGCGAAAAGCCCGAAGCGGCTGCACGTCATCACCTGGGGCTGCCAGATGAACGTGTATGACAGCGGACGCATGGCGGACGTGCTGGCGCC
>CAXUIQ010000255.1:1793-6126 GCA_964250815.1 uncultured Acetobacteraceae bacterium | reverse complement strand
TCCCCGGACTGCCCAGGAACCACCCGCCGAACTCGCTGTCCGGTTGGTCGTACAGCGCCCGCGGCGCGGCGCATTGCGACAGCACGCCGGCCTGCATCAGCGCGATCTGGTCGGCCAGCGTCATCGCCTCCGTCTGGTCGTGCGTCACATAGACGACCGTTTGCCGCATCCGTCGGCGGAACTCCTTGAACGCGCGGATGAGCTGCAGCTTCGCGTGCACCTCGACGTTGGTGGTCGGCTCGTCGAACAGCACCACGTCGCAGCGCCGGGCGATGGCGCGGCCGACCGCGACCTTCTGCCGCGCGCCCATGTCCAGGCCGCCGATCCGCTCGCCCCGCTGCGTCGAAAGGTCCAGCACGTCCAGCACCTCGTCCACCCGGGCGCGGCGCTCGGCCGCCGACAGGCCGCGGTCGCGGGCGAGCGGCAGGGCGATGTTCTCGGCCACCGTCAGCGTCCGGTACATGACGGGGTACTGGAACACCATGGCGACGCCGCGCTGCCGGGCGGAGAGACGGGTCACGTCGCGCCCGCCGAAGCGGATGCGCCCGGCGGTCGGCGTTTCCAGCCCGGCGATCATCCGCATCAGCGTCGTCTTGCCGCAGCCGGACGGGCCGAGCAGGCACGTCACCGTGCCCTCCGCGAACGTCATGCTCACGTCGCCCACGGCCGTCGTAGCGCCGAAGCGGCGGGTCAGGCCCTCCAAGCGGATGTCAGGCAAGCGCCGCCTCCGCCGCCTGCGCCTCGCCGACGCGCTGGCCGGTCGTCGAGCTGAACAGCGCCGCCGTGCCGGGGCGGAGCGCGTAGGCGAAGCGGCTGCCGATGCCGAGCGACGCCGCCTGCGCCGCGGGGAGCAGCGTCACCAGGTCCTGGCCGGCAACGGCGAGGTACACGACGCACTCCGCGCCCAGGTCCTCGATCAGCGTCACTTCGCCCACGCCGTCCGCGTCTGCCTCGCCCGCGGGCACGAGGTGTTCCGGCCGGATCGCCGCCAGCGCCGGCCCGGGCGCGACGGGCGTTGCCAGCACGAAGCTCGCCGCCGCGGTGGTGCAGCGTCCATCCGCGACCACGCCCGGCACCACGTTGCAGCGGGGGAAGCCGATCAGCTCGGCGCTGCGCACGTGCGCCGGCCGCAGATAGACCATTGCCGCCGGCCCCGCCTCCACCAGCCGCCCGGCGTCGAGCACGGCCAGGTCCTGCGCCATGGTCAGCGCCTCCAGGCTGTCCGACGTGGCATACAGGAACGTGGCGTTCAGCGCCCGGCGCATCTCCTTGAGGTCGTCCATCAGCCGCTCCCGCAGCTTGAAGTCGAGGCCCACCAGTGGGTCGTCGAGGATGAAGATGTCGGCGTTCTTCAGGATGCCGCGGGCGATGGCGGCGCGCTGCTTCTCGCCGCCGCTGAGCTGCGCCGGGCGCTTCTGCAAGAGGGTGCCGATGCGCAGCAGTTCGGCGGCCTGGCCCACGCGCCGGGCGATCTCGGGCCGGGCGACGCCTTGCAGCGCGAGCGGGTAGGCGATGTTGTCGAACACGCTGAGGTGCGGGAACAGTGCGAAGGACTGGGGCACGTAGCCCAGCGTGCGCTCCGCCGCCGGGGCCGCGGTGATGTCCCGCCCGTCGAACAGGATGCGCCCGGCGTCAGGCCGCTCAAGCCCGGCGAGCAGGCGGAACAGCACCGACTTGCCGCTGCGGGGCGGGCCGCACAGCACGGTGAAGCTGCCCGGCGCCACGTCCAAATCCACGCGGTCGAGCGCCACGACGCCTTTGTACGCCTTGGCCAGACCCTCGAAGCGGATGCGGCTCATCGGCCCAGTTGCGCCAGCACCGGCACCAGGAGGATGCCGGCGCCGAACACCGCGGCGACGGTGCCGAGGATCAGCGCCGTCAAGGCCAGCGCCCGCCCCGGCCCGGCGCCGGGCGGCAGGTTGCCGACCGCGATGTGCAGCAGGGTGCTGCCGATCACGGTCAGCAGCCCGACCTGGTACAGACCGAACGCCGCCTGCTGCGCGATCAGCACGAAGCCCACCGCGATCACGCAGATCAACACCAGCTCGGCGCGGGCGACCAGGCGGGACATCAAACCTCGCCGCGCACGGTGCCGAAGGTCATGCCGACGAGCAGGTAGCGCTGGAAGAAGTACACCACCAGCACCGGCGGCACCAAGTACACCG
This sequence comes from uncultured Acetobacteraceae bacterium, assembly GCA_964250815.1. Taxonomy (GTDB): domain Bacteria; phylum Pseudomonadota; class Alphaproteobacteria; order Acetobacterales; family Acetobacteraceae; genus CAHJXG01. The sequence continues at coordinate 3,961 of CAXUIQ010000255.1, read as the reverse complement.
TGGTCAAGGCCGAGATGAACGTCCAATCGACGCCGCCGCTGCTGTACAGCCCCGTGCTCAGCGCTACCGGCACGTTGGAGGTTTGCAAGCCGCCGATGATGTAGTTGAACAGGAACTCGTTCCACACGAAGATGAAGTTGAAGATCAGCGCCGCGATCACGCCGGGCATCACTTGCGGCAGGATGGTGCGGACGATGATGCGCAGCCAGGACGCGCCGTTGACCCGCCCGGTCTCGTCGAAGCGCGGCGATACGCCGTCGATGAAGCCCTTCAAGATCCAGACCGAGAACGGGATCGAGAACATCGCGTAGAACAGGATCATGCCGGCGTAGGTGTCCTTCCAGCCGAACCCCACGTACATCAGATAGACCGGCAGGATCGCCGCTGACCCCGGCAACATGCGGATCGACAGCAGCAGGAACATCAGGAAGTCGGTGCCGGCTGGGCGGAAGCGGGAAAAGGAGAACGCGGCCAGGAACGACACTGCCACCGCGACCAGCACCGCGGACACGGACAGGAACAGCGAGTTGAACAACTGGTGCAGGAAGCTTTCCCGGGCGAAAAGCTGGGCGTAGTTGTCGAGCGTCGGGCGGAACAGCAGCACCGGCGGCGTCGCCAGGATCTGGTCGGCGGTCTTGAACGAACTCAGGATGATCCAGGCGATCGGCGCGAAGAACAGCAGCGCCACCAGCCACAGCACGGCGTGGTAGGCGTGCTCCCGCCACGGTGCGCGCATCAGGCATCCGCCTTGTCGCGCCAGTGCAGCACGAAGATGAAGGTGGCGGTGAAGGCAATGGAGATCAGCAGCAGGATCACCGCGAGCGCCGAGGACCAGCCCATGTTGAACGCCTCGAACGCGCGGCGGTACAGCGTGATGGCGACGAGCTGCGTCGTGGTGCCGGGTCCGCCGAAAGTCATGTTGTAGATCAGGTCCATCGTCTTGAAGCTGTCGATGGTGCGCAAGAGGATGCCCAGCATCAGGATGTACTTGCCATGGTGCAGCAGCACGAGCCGCAGCCGCTGCATCCACCTGAGCTGGTCGATCTCGGCCGCTTCCAGCTCCGCCTTCGGCACGGAGGCGAGGGCGGCGAGCGTCATCAGCACCATGAACGGCGTCCACATCCAGATATCGACCACGAGCACGGCGGCGAACGCGGTGCTGCTCTCGCCCAGGAAGTTCGTGGCGGAAAAGCCCAGGCCGCGCAGGGCCGCGTTCAGCACGCCGAAGGTCGGGTCGTAGATCAGCCGCCAGAACGTGCCGCTGGCCACCGGCGTCAGCACCATGGGCGCGAACAGCATGGTGAGCGCGACCCGGCGCCCCGGCAGGCGCCCGCTGTTCCAGAACAGCAGGCCCAGCGCCATGCCGAACACCGTCTGGATGCCGACGCCGCTGGCCACGAACAGGAACGTGCGGCTCAGGTCGAGCCACACGCCGCTGTCGTTCAGGATGTTCTGGAAGTTCAGCAGCCCCGCGTAGATCGGCGCGCGGCCGGAGGTGAGCGAGAAGCGGTAGAAGCTCAGCCCCAGCAGCCACAGCGTCGGGATGGTGTTCCACACGATGAAGAACGCCAGCACCGGGACCAGCAGCAGCCCCGGCAGCACCGTGGGCCGCCCGAGGAACCGCGCGATCCCGCCGGCCAGGGCCGGCGCGGCCAGCCGCGGCGCTGCGGCCTCGCTCGGCAAGGACTAGAGCCGGATGCCGGAGCAGGCGCCGGACGGCTGCTTCGACGCGGTGCCGCTGTCGAACAGGATGTCCTGCTGCTTGCACGCGACGTAGGCCAGCGCGTGCGCCGGGTCGTTGATCTGGCCGGTGGCGAAGGCGGTGAACGCTTCTTGCTGCACCGCCAGCATCTCGCTGTACTTCGCGTCGTGCCAGAAGTCGGAGCTGCGCGGCAGCATGTACTTGTAGGCGCGGTACCACGGCTGCAGGTCGTCGAAGCCCTCGGCGCTGAGCGTCGCCTTGTCGCAGGGATTGCCGCCGCGCTTGGCGAACTCCATCTGCGTCTCCGGCAAGTACCACCACTTCATGAAATCGAGCGCCACCCGGGCGTGCGCGTCGTCGTTGAAGGCATTCAGCACCCAGGGCTGGCCGCCGATGATGTAGTCGCGCTTCAGCGACCCGTCCGCCTGCTTGAAGCCCGGCGGCGGCACCACCAGCACCTTGCCCT
>CAXUIQ010000255.1:0-1693 GCA_964250815.1 uncultured Acetobacteraceae bacterium | reverse complement strand
AGCGGGCAGCTGATGAAGTCGTACTCGCGCGAGTACTGCATCGCGGCGCCGTGGTAGCCCTTGTCCGGCCGGGTGAAGAACTCCGCGACCTTGGTGTAGTCGTCGATGGACAGCTTCTCGAAGTCCTCCCAGGTCTTGGGCATGGCCATGTTGTAGCGCGCCTTGAACGCCTCCGCCTCGCCCGGCGCGTCCAGCAGGTCCTTGCGGATGAACAGCGCGATGGTGTCGCCTTCCTGCGGGAAGCCGTAGCGGTTGTTGGTGCCGTCCGGGAAGATCTGGTAGGCCGCGCGCACCACCGGCGCGTACCACTCGATGTCGAGGTCCTTGTTCTTGGCGATGATGTCGTTGAGCGGCACGATCCACTTCGGCGTCGCCAGCGCCCCCAGCCATTGGCTGTCGGAGATGATGATGTTGTACTCGGCGCTGCGGGTGGCGAGCGAGGTCGCGGCCTTCTGGAACAACTGCCCGAACGGCGCGTCCGCGAAGGAGAACGACACGTCGTAGCCGTAGCGCGCCTTGGCGTACTTCGCGAAGTCAGGCGACATATCGACGCCGAGCTTGCTCGGCAGCCAGCCGGCGATGCCGAGGATTGCCATGCGGACCGACTTGCCGGCCAGCGGGTGGTTCTTCTCGGTCTGCGAGAAGACGTGCCGCGGATAGGTCAGCCCCGCTGCCGCGGCCAGCGCCGCGGCCCCGGTCAGCAGCGTGCGGCGATGAGGCCCGGTCCGATCAGCTTGCATCCGATCAACGGGCGTCCGGTCGGTCGGCAGCTGGATCGTCATGTGTTTCCCCTGTAGGTGCTTGTTGCACCCTCATTTCGTGAGACCGTAGTGACAAACCTCGCGCACGGTCAAGCGACGCTTCCGCTCCGATGTGCTCTTGTTGAAAAAAGAACGTCCAAGGGAGGCCCGCATGAAGAAGCTGATCAACGAACCCGGCGCCGTGGTGCCCGAGATGCTGGAAGGGCTGGCGGCCATAAGCCCCGGCCTTGTCCTTCTGGAAGGCGAAACGGTGGCGGTGCGCGCCGATTGGGACCGCAGCAGCGTCGCGCTGATCTCCGGCGGCGGCGCGGGGCATGAGCCGGCCCATGCGGGCTACGTCGGCCCGGGGCTGCTGACCGCCGCGGTGGCGGGCGACGTGTTCACCTCGCCCAGCGTCGATGCCGTGCTGGCGGCGGTCCGCGCCGTGGCCGGCGGGCCGGGCGCGCTGCTGATCGTGAAGAACTACACCGGCGACCGCCTCAACTTCGGCCTGGCCGCGGAGATCGCCCGCACGGAGGGGCTGCGCGTCGATATGGTCGTCGTGGACGACGACGTGGCGCTCGGCGCGGGAGGCGGGGCCGGGCGGCGCGGCGTGGCCGGCACGGTGCTGGTGCACAAGGTCGCAGGCGCCGCCGCGGCGGCCGGGCTGGACTTGGACGCGGTGAAGCGGGAAGCGGAGGCCGCCATCGCCGCGGTCGGCACCATGGGCGTGGCGCTCACCCCCTGCACCGTGCCCGCCGCCGGGGCGCCAGGGTTCGAGCTGGGCGCGAACGAAATCGAGCTGGGCTTGGGCATCCATGGCGAGGCCGGGGTGCGCCGCGTGCCGGTCGCGCCGGCGCGGGACCTGGTGCGGACGCTGGTCGAGGCCGTGGCGTCCGACCGCGGGATCGGCCGCGGCGCGCAGGCGGCGCTGCTGGTGAACAACCTGGGCG
>CAXUIQ010000254.1:0-6133 GCA_964250815.1 uncultured Acetobacteraceae bacterium | reverse complement strand
CGCGCACGTTCGACCCCGGCATCGACATCTGCGGGAAGGCCGCGACCGCCTGGAAATAGTCGAACCACTGCTCGATGCCGTATTCCACGTCGCGGTAGGCCTGCTCCATCGTGTCCGCGCAATGCACCAGCCCGACCAGGCGCCACTTCGAGCGGTCCACCGCCTTGCCATGCCGCCGTGCCTGCTCTTCCAATACGTTCCAGTGCAGCGCCAGCGCATCGAACCCGGCCGCCGTGGTGGCGCCGATCGACAGCATGCCGATGCCGTGCCGACCGGCCAGCCGCGGCCCGGTGGGCGAGGCGACGGCAGCCACCGCGATGTCGAACAGCGGGTTCGAGTACGGCCGCAGGTGCAGCCGGGCGTCGCGCAAATCCCAGCGGTCGTTCTGGAACGTCACCGGCTCCTCGCTGGCGAGCAGCCGCATGATGATGTCGAGGCTCTGGTCCAGCAGTTCGCGCGACTGCGACTGGGAAATGCCGATCATCGCGCCGTCGGTGGGCAGCGATCCCGGCCCGGCGCCGAACATCACCCGGCCTCGGGTCACGTGGTCCAGCATGACGATCCGCTCCGCCACCCAGAGCGGGTTGTGGTACGACAGGCTGACGACGCCGGTGCCGAGGCGGATGTGCCGGGTGCGTTCGGCCGCGACGGCGATGAAGATTTCGGGCGACGCGCTGATCTCGCTGCCGGCGGAATGGTGCTCGCCGAACCAGGCCTCGTCATAGCCGCAGCGGTCGAGCCACTGCACCAGCTCGAAGTCGCTTTCCAGCGCCAGGGTGGGGTTGATGCCTGGCTTGTGGAACGGAGCCAGGAAGATGCCGAAACGGAGCCGGGACGGGGTCATGCTGCCTCCTTGCGGGCCTCTGCGGGCGCCTGCTGGCACCGTGCGCCGATCCCGGGGGTTCGGCAACTGGGGGCGGCCACGCTGCTGGCGCCGCCGCGGCCCATGCCGGCCGCAAGCTTCAAACGCCGGGATCGTAGATGTAGAGATAGCTGCCGCCGGGCTGCGTCCCCGTCGTGACCTGCAAGCCCTGGGCTTGCTGCACGGTGAGGCCGGCGAAGGTGATGCTGGCGTCGATGCCGTCCCCCGTGCGCCCGGCGCCGCCGAGGATGTCCGCGCGCAGCGTGGCGCCCTGGAAGCCCGGCGCGCCTGCCACGCTGTCCCACCGGTAGCTGCTGATGCCGGCGGCGAAGCCCCACAGCGTCGCGGCGTCGCCGGCGTGCATGTTGCGGATCGTGTTCCAGACGGTGCCCGGCGCGCGGGCGTCGGTGAAGAACGTGTCGTCGCCGGCGCCGCCGATCAGGAAGTTGGAGCCGAGCCCGCCGTCCAGCACGTTCCGGCCGCTCGACACCTGGATGGCGTCGTCGCCGCTGCCGCCGCGGATGAACACGTTGGGCGCCTGCGTGCTCAGGGCCTCGCCGGCGGTGCCCGCGTTGACGTATTGCGCTTGAAGGTAGCTGGGGGCACCCGCGCCGGGGTCGTCCATCGCGACCGTGCCGGTGCTGCCGCTGTCCGTGTCGGTGTAGGCGAGCCAGGGCAGGCTGGCGGCCGCGACCGTCTCGTTGCTGAAGTGCAGCGCCTGGATGTTGCGCAGGCTGTCCTGCCCGCCGGTGAAGGCGACCTCCATCGTGCCGTCGCTGGCCAGGCTGATGGTGGCTTGCTGCCGGGTCACGTCGTAGAGCGCCGTGTTGAAGCCCCCGCCGCCGTCGATGGTGTTGATGCCCAGCCCGCCCTTGAGGAGGTTGTCGGCGGCGTTGCCGATGATGACGTCGTTGCCGCTGCCGCCGAACGCGTTGGCGATCAGGGAGCGCGGGTCGCCCCCGTGTTGCAGCGCGTTGTAGATGCTGCCCTTGGCGGAGTTCCCGGCGCCCAGGTCGGCGAGCTGCGCCGCCGACGTGACGGAGTACGCGCCCGGGTTCAGGTTGACCTGCACGCCGGACGTGTATTGGGAGAGGTCGTAGGTGGCATCCTTGCCGTCGCCGTTCCAGATCGTTTGGAACACCTTGTTGCCGCTGGGCTTGCCCTGGCCGACGCCGTTGATGGACGTTTCGCCGGTCGCCGGGTCCCAGCGATACGTCGTCAGGCCGACCGCCGAGAAGTTCGCACCGTAGAGGTATTGCAGGGCCGCGATGTCGTCCATCATGAACGTCTGCGGATGGCTGTCCGGCCCGCAGGTGTCGTACTGGCCCGGCGACCCGACATAGCTCGCATAGGTCATCAGGCTGTATTCGACGTCGTCGGTGGCGGGCGGCAGGGTCTCGTTGGCCACTCCGCCCGTCTCGTTGCCGTGCTTGAGGCCGAGCGCATGGCCAAGCTCGTGGATGATGCTGAAGTAGGCGTAGTTGCCGAGCACCGGGGCGCGGAGGTCCAGGCCGGGCTCGCCGTCGAACGCCTGGCCGAACCAGACATCGCCGCTTGAGGCGTCAAGCCCGGGTGTGTAGGTCTGCGACGTGGCGGGAAGGCTGGACGACGCGAGCATGATCGGCGCAGCGCCCGTGCCCAGGTCCGTGAACGTCTCGTTCGTGAAGGACGCCACCGAGCCGAGCTTCGTCGCCGGGTAGCCCGGCAGCGCCGTGGCGCCGGTCAGCGTACAGTCTGCGGCGGCTTGCTGGGCCGGGGAAACGCTGCGGAAACCCTGGGCCGCTTCCGGGTCGCTCGCCTCTTCGGCCGGCGACGTGGGAAAGCTGAAACCGAGCGTCGCGGCTGTCCATGCCGTGCCGTCGAGGATGCCGTCGATGGATTGGTCACCGCTTGCCTTGACATCGCGTGCGGGGTTGTTTGCAAACGAGGACAGCATTCGGCAATCCGACAACAGCGATTATAGCCGTGAAAGCGTTGTACAACATCGGCCAAAACCGTCAAGCCCAAAGTCACGCCGCCGTTGCCGCTCGTCGGTTCGGTTTCGCAGAACTCCACAAGATCAATATTAGTTCTTGCTCGCGCAGTATTGCGTTTGGCATAGCATCGGCCGCTTTCAGCGGAGGCGGCAAATCGTCATTGCCGCTCGACTTCGATGGTAAGGTGCGAGAGCGATGGAAACTGGGCGAGCCGTTCGCGGTAGAATCCCGCATCCCGGCCGCTTGCCGTTTCCACCGAAACAATGGCGCCGAGGTGGCCCGGCCCCAGCCGCCAAAGGTGGAAGTCGGTCAGCCGGTCGCCGTCGGCCTCGATCGCCGCCCGCACGCCCTCCGCCGTGTGACGGTCGGGACGCATGTCGAGCAGCACCGCGCCAGTGTCGCGCACCAGCCCGTAGGCCCAGGACGCGATGACGCCGGCGCCGATGAGGCCCGCCGCCGGGTCCATCCAAAGCCAGCCGGCCGCCCGCGCCAGCAGCAGCCCGGCGATCACAAGCACCGACACCGCCGCGTCGGCCAGGACGTGCGCCACCGCGGCGCGCATGTTGTTGTCCCGGTGCAGCGCGCCGTCCGCATGCCCGTGCTCGGCGAAGGCGACCGGATGGCTCGCGCCGGCCACGCCGACCCGGGCGACGAAACTGTGCGGCTCGGGGATCGCCTCCACCGATTCAAGGCCGGCGCCGCAGGCGGCCATCGCGAAGACCTGCCGCGTGCCGTCCGGCCGCAGCGTTTCCACCGCGGCGGAGCCGGCCGGCAAGGGCGCGCCGTCCTCCCGGCGCAGGCGGAACACCGGGGGCACCCCGTCCTCGAACACGCTCAGCAGCAGCGCGCCGCCGGCGGCTTCGATGCGGCGTTCCTCGCCATGCCCGTGGTCCCCGTGCCCATGAGGCCCGTGCCCATGATGCCCTTGCCCGTGGTCATGCTGGTGCCCGGCGCCGAGCAGCCAGGCCGAGCCGATGTTCACGAGGAGGCCGAGGCACGCGATGGGAATGGCCTCGGCGAAGCGGATCGGCACGGGTGCCCACAGCCGGACCAGCGATTCGTAGCCGATCAGCGCGGCGATCATCGCCAGGACGATGGCCGAGGTGAACCCCGCAAGGTCGCCCAGCTTGCCGGTGCCGAAGGTGAAGCGCGGGTCGTCCGCATGGCGCCGCGCATAGCGGTAGGCCAACGCCGCCAGCAGCAGAGCGCCCGCGTGCGTGGACATGTGCAGGCCGTCGGCGACCAGGGCGATGGAGCCGAACAGGAGGCCGCCGACGACCTCCAGCGCCATCATGGCCCCGCACAGCCAGATCACCGCCCAGGTGCGCCGTTCGGACGCCGCGTGCCCTTCGCCCAGGAACACGTGGGAGTGCTTGGGGCAGTGCCCATGAGAGTGCCCGGGGCTTCCCGGCTCCAAACCATCGGGCATCTCCGCCCTCCCTACTTCAAGTAGCTGCGCACGACATCGAGCAACTGCTCGACCGCATCCTGCTGCAACGCGCCCGGGTGCGCGGCGTGGTCCACGAGGTGGCTGCGCACATGCTCCTCCACCACCTCCGCCATCAGTCCGGCCATCGCGCCCCGGACGCCTGCGATGGGGTGCAGCACCGGGCCGCAGCCGGCCTCGCTTTCCAGGGCGCGCTCGATCGCCTCGACCTGGCCCTTCATGCGCCTGACCCGGGCCAGGAGCTTCTGCTTCTCGCGGACCGTATGCATCGCCTCGGCATAACCCCCTAGCCTATGTTGGCGCAAGGTTGTCCCGTGCGCAGCCTGGCCTTATGCGGAAGGCTTTGCGGAGGGTTCCTTGATCCGATTTGCTGCGACATGCCTGGCCTTGTCCGCCACGACCGCCGCCGCGCAGGCCCCGGGGCTGGACGCGGCGGCACGCAACTACCTGCCCTTCGTGCTGGGCGCCAACGTCCGGCCCGCGGACGGCAGGCCGCCCTACGCCCGCCCTTGCCCCCCCGCCGGGTCGCGCGTGGAGCAGCAGGGCGGCCCGGCCTTCGAGTACCTCGGCGCCGTCCCGGGCGACCCCGAGCTTTGCCGCATGCGGATCGGCGCCGACACGGTGGAAGCCTGGCAGGCGATCTGGCTGACCGCCTGGCCCGGCGCGGACGCCGCGCGCCCGTTGCTCAAGCAGGTGATCGAGGGCCGCACCGGCACCGTGGTCGGCTTGGACGTGCGCATGATGCCGGGTGCGCAGTGGCATGACCTGATGCGCAACGAGGGGATCGAGGACATCAACCTGCTCGGCCACGTCTATCGCGCGGTCAAGATCTCGCACTACCGCGAGGGCTTCGAGGGCAACATCTACCGTTCCGTCTCGACCGTGTGGAAGGACGTCCCGACCGGAATGATCCTTTACGGGACGTACAACCACATCGCCGGGCGCCCGGAGCTGGACGGCACGCTGACGCCCAGCGCGATCATCCCGGCACGGTAGCCGGGGCGCGGCTCAAAGCCCAAGATCGTCGAGGGCTTGGTGCGCCGCGCGCCGCAGCGCCTGTTCGAGCACGGCGAGGAAGTCTCCCCCGTCGGTTTCCGTGGTCCAGGGGTCCATGGTGGTGGAGATCAGGAAATCGACCCCGAGTTCCGGGGCAGGCCGCACGCCCATGCGGGCGGAAAACGTGTTGACGAAGCGGTGCCCATAGACCGCCGGGTCGAAGCGGGAGCTGGTGAGGATCAGCTCGATGCCGCGGAGGTCCGCCCGCGGCTCGATCATGCTGCACAAGGAGAACACCCGCTCGTTGAACAGGTTGGCCTGGGCGAGGTCGGTGTTCAGCTTTTCGGCGGTGCGGAAGTTCAGCGCAAAGGCGAGGATCACCTGGTCGGAGCCGAGCTGGCCGAACAGCTCCCGCGCCGCCGCGTCGCGCTCCAGCAGGCGGCTCAGCGCCGCGTTGTCCAGATCGACGAACCGCCGGAGCATCGCCTGCTCCGCCGCCAGCTCCTCCGCCCGGCCATAGGCGCGCTCGGCAGGCGTGCGGTTGAACAGGGTCACGGTGAACCGCGGGTCGTCGAGCGTATGGAGGCGCGCGAACATGCGCTTGGAGGTCCACATGCACTGGCCCAGGATCTTGCCGTAGCCGCTGCGGTCCGGCCGGATCACCCGGTGGGCCAGCCACACAGCGGCGGCGGCGGCGCCGGGCTTGCTGCCTTCGACGCCGTACACGCCGACGGTCGGCTCCGCCTGGCTGTGGAACACCACCGGGGCGCGGAGCGAGATGGCGTCTCGGATCGCGGCGTTGCGGTAGCACAGCGCGCCGGCGGGGTAGGGGATGTAGCCGCCCTTGTGCGG
>CAXUIQ010000253.1:0-6140 GCA_964250815.1 uncultured Acetobacteraceae bacterium | reverse complement strand
GGGGGCACGGGGGGGGGGGGCCGAGGCCGCGCGCACCCCGGCCAAGGCCGTGGCCGCCCATTGGTTCCCCCGCGAACAGGGGGGCGGCGAGGCCACCTTTCCGCCGCTGCCCGACGCCGGCGGCGACGCCGGCTTCGCCGAGGCCTGGCACGGCGCGGCCGGCCCGGGCACTGCCACCGCCGTCGCCACGGTGGCGCTGGGGCTGGTTGCCCTGGGCACGGCGCCCAAGCAGGCCGACGCGCAGGCCGCCGCGGTTTGGCGCAACCGCCATGCCTGACTGGCTTTGTCCCCGCGTCGGAGGCATGGTCGGCAGCGGAGGCGGCGCGCATGGCTGAGCAGGACAGGATGGAGGCGGCGCTGCTCGCGGCGGTCGCCAACAGCACGGAACCCATGGCGCTCAGCGACGCGCGGCTTCCCGACCTGCCGCTGGTCGCCGTGAACGCGGCGTTCGAAGCCCTGTCGGGCTATCCCCGCATCGAGCTGGTCGGCCGCAACTGCCGCTTCCTGCAAGGCGCCGCCACCGACCCGGCCACCCGTGGGCGCATCGCCCGCTGCCTCCAGGCCGGCGAGGGCTGCATCGAGTGGATCGTGAACTACCGCAAGAACGGCACCGCGTTCTGGAACCTGCTGTTCATCTCGCCCGTGTTCGATGCTGACGGCAGCCTGCGCTACTTCCTGGGCAACCAGCTCGACATCACCGGGGGCCTTCCGGCCTGGCTGGGCGAGGTCACGTTCGGACGGGCGCACATGTCGCCGGCGGTCCAGGCGGAATTCAATGCCTTGCTGCAAGACATCCTGCGCAGCGCCGACCACATGCTCACCAACACCGGCTCGGCCCTGCAAGGCATCATCGTCTCGGCGCGCCGCCTGGCGGAGCTGACCACCCAGCTTGAGCCGGGAGGAAGGCCGCTGCCGCCGGGTTCGCCGCCGCTGCCGCCTAGCGTCGCCGTTCCAGCACGAAATGGACGGGCCGGTCCGGCTGCGTCGTGACGAAGCCGCGCGGCACCACCGCCCCGCGCCCGGCGAAGCTGATCCGGAAGCGCCGCAGCAGCCGCGCCAGTACCAGCACCGCCTCTGTCAGCGCGAACTGCGCGCCGACGCAGATGCGCGGGCCGGCCCCGAACGGCATGTAGCTATAGCGGTCCGGCGGCGGGTTGCCCGGCATGAAGCGGTCGGCGTCGAAGCGGTCGGGATCGTCCCACAGCTTGCGGTGGCGGTGCAACACCCAGGGCGAGACGCTGACCACGGTGCCCGCCGCGACCCGGCGCCCGGCGATCACGTCCGGCGCCAAGGCTTCCCGCACGATCAGGAACGCCGGCGGGTACAGCCGCAGCGCCTCGTCCACATGGGCGCGGACCGCGGGCAGCGAGCGCAGCGCGTCGGCGGCGCCATCTTCCGACAAGTCGGCGGCGGCGGCCTCCGCGGCCAAGCGGTCCTGCTGGTCCGGCAGCCGGGCGGCGACGTAGCAGGCCCAGAACAGCGTGACGGCGGTCGTCTCGTGCCCGGCCAGGATCATGGTCGCGACCTCGTCCCGCAACTGCGCGCGGCCGAAGCCGGCCCCGGTGGCCGGGTCGCGGGCGGCGGAGAGCATGTCCAGCAGGTCGCGCGGCCCGCCCTCCGCCGGCGCCTGCTCCGCGCGGGCGTCGATCAGGCGGTCGATGAAGCGCAGCCACTCCGCCCGGAACGCGCCGCGGCGGACGTCGAGCGGGGACGGCACGGCGATCGGCAGCAGCAGGTCGAGCGCGCCGGGCTGGGCGAAGCGCCGGGCGTACTCCATGAGCAGCGCCCGCAACTCCGTGCCGAACCCGGCCATCTCCAGCGAGAACATCGACTGCCCGGCGATGTGCAGCGCCAGGTGCTGCAAGTGCGGCATCAGCACGAGCGGCTGGCCGAGGAGGCGGTCCAGCTCGGCCTCGGTATGCCGGGAGGCGGCCACGACGTGGCGGGACAGCACGGGCATGGTGCGCGGCGACATGGCGGGCGCGATGGTGCGGCGCTGGTGCCGCCAGGCCGCGCCCTCCGCCAGGAACAGGCCGCGGCCCAGCAGCGGCTGCAGCACGCGCCGGGCGCCGACGTTGCGGCCGTAGTTCTCGTGGTTCGCGACCAGCACGTGCCGTATGGCGTCGGGCGCGTTCAGCATCAATTGCTCGCGGCCCAGGAAGCGCCCGCCGAGCACGTCCTGCTCGTAGGCCGGGCGGCCCCACAGCTCCAGAGGGTTGCGCCGCAGCACGAAGAACGCCTCGACCTGAGAGCGCTCCCGCGTCGCCATGGGCGGGCGGGGCAGGATGGCGGTGGTGACAGTGGGCGGTCGGGGTGCGTCGAGCATCGTGCTGATATGGGGCGCATCATTGATCGGACCAGCGCTGCAACCTGTTTGCCTTGCATTGACGCGAGTGCAATGAGGCCGGATGGTCGGGCAACACGGAGACAGCGATGCTTGACGGACCCAACACCTTGGCCGGCGCGGACCTGCGCCGGATCGGCGCGCATCCCGACCACTGGTATCCCCTGGCGTGGTCGCGCGATGTGAAGCCCGGCCGGGCGCTCGGCACCCGATTCGCGGGCGAGCCGATCGTGCTGGTGCGGAGCCGGGATGGCGGCGTGTTCGCGCTGGAAGACCGGTGCGCCCACCGCCAGGTGCCGCTGCACAAGGGGATGGTGGACGGCGAGGCGATCCGCTGCTGCTACCACGGCTGGGCCTACGACCGGACCGGGCGCTGCACCGACGTGCCCTATCTCGGCAAGGGCCGCCTGCCGAACGGCGTGCGCGCCTACCCGTGCCGGGAGGCGGAGGGGCTGGTGTTCGTCTTCCCGGGCGACGCGGGACTGGCCGAGTCGCGCCCGCTGCCCGCGCTCGGCTCCGCCGCCGACCCGGCCTACAAGACCCGGCGCTTCGGCAAGCCCATCGGCTGCCACTACACGTTCATGCACGAGAACCTGATGGACATGAACCACCAGTTCCTGCACCGCGCGCAGATGGGCCAGATCCGCCCGCGCTTCCTGGGCCGCCGGATGGGCGGGGACTGGCTGGAGATCGACTACACCTTCGCCCGCAGCGGCGGCGGGCAGTCGCTGGGCGAGCGCGTGATCTTCGGATCGAAGCGGACCGGCGGCTGGGAGAACAACCGCGACAAGATGACGATCCGGACCGAGTATCCCTACCAGACGCTGAAGATCTGGGCCGGGGACGACATCCCGGTGATGGATTTGTGGATCGTCTATGTGCCGCTCGACGCCGAGCAGCGCAGCAACCGCACCTTCGGCCTCTTGTCGGTGCGGCGTCCGCGCATCCCCGGCCTGATCGAGGCGGCCTGGCCGTTCCTGGTGTTCTTCACGGAGCGCATCTTCGCCGAGGACCGCGCCATCGTGGAGATGGAGCAGGCCGCGCACGACCGGCAGGGCTGCGACCTGAACCAGGAGGTGTTCCCGGCGATCCGGGACCTGCGCGGGCTGCTGGCGGCGTGCGGGGCGGCGCCGGTCAATTGATGGAGACCCGAAGCTTGGCGCGGCCCCATGATCGGCGGCGCCAAGTTGGGAGGACTGGAATGGATGTGCGTTCGCTTGAGGAGGTCCGGGACAACATCGACCGCCTCGACCGCGCCATCATCGCCCTGATGGCCGAGCGGGGCCGCTTCGTGGAACAGGCAGCCCGATTCAAGACCTCGCGCTCCGATGTCGAGGCTCCCAAGCGCGTGGAGCAGGTCATCGCCAAGGTGCGTGGCCTGGCGGTCGAAGCAGGGCTGGAGCCGCAAGTCGCGGAAGCCGCCTACCGCGCCATGATAGGGGCCTTCATCGAGGTCGAGCACTCTGCGTTGGAGCGGGGCGCCCGCCGCTAGCGATACCCCGCCGCCTGTAGCTCGAACAGCTCGGCATACCGCCCGCTTTGCGCCAGTAGCGCCTCGTGCGTGCCGGATGCCTCGATCTCGCCGCCGGCCATCACCAGGATGCGGTCGGCCATCCGCACGCTGCTGAAACGGTGGGAGATCAGCACCGCCGTCCGCCCGGCGCTGAGTTCCTTGAAGCGCTGGAACACCTCGAACTCGGAGCGGGCATCGAGCGCCGCTGTCGGCTCGTCCAGAATCAGCAAGGGGGCGTCGCGCATGTAGGCGCGGGCGATGGCGATCTTCTGCCACTCGCCGCCCGACAGCTCCACCCCGCTGCGGAAGCGGCGGCCGATCATCTGCTCGTATTGCCGGGGAAGGCGGCGGATCACGTCGTCGGCCAGCCCGCGGCGGGCGGCGGCCTCGATCCGGCGGCGGTCGGCGCGCGCCTCGATGCGGCCCACCGCGATGTTGTCGGCGGCGGTCATGTAGTAGCGCACGAAGTCCTGGAAGATCACGCCCATGCTGCCGCGCAGCGCGTCCAGGTCGTACTCCCGGATGTCATGGCCGTCCAGCAGGATGCGGCCCTCGTCGGGGTCGTACAGCCGCGCCAGCAGCTTCACCAACGTCGTCTTGCCCGCGCCGTTCTCGCCGACCAAAGCGAGCGTTTCGCCGGGGTAGAGGGTGAAGTTGAGGTTGCGGACGGCCCAGCGCTCGGCGCCGGGGTAGCGGAAGCCGACGCCCTCGAACACGAACCCGGCGCTGATCCTGGCCGGGAACGGGCGCGGCTCCGCGGGCGAGTGGATTTCCGGCTCCACCTCGAAGAACGTGAACAGGTCGTCGAGATACAGCGCCTGGCTGGCAAGGTTCGAGAACCCGGCGAGCAGCCCCTCCAGCAGCCCGCGCAGCCGCAGGAAGGAGCCGGCCAGGAAGGTGAGGTCGCCGATGCTGAACCCGCCGCTCAGCGTGCGCCAGGCGAGGTAGGCGTAGGCGACGTAGTAGCCGACCGTGCCGAGCGCCGCGAGCGCCCCGCCCCAGCCGGCGCGGCGCACGGCCAGCCGCCGGTTCTCCGCCTGCATGGCCAGCGACAACTGCTGGTAGCGGTCGATCAGGAAATCGTTGAGGCCGAAGATCTTGACCTCCTTCGCCGTTTCCGTGCTGGCGCCGGTCTGCCGGACGTAGTCGAGTTCCCGCCGCTCCGCCGTGCGGGCGAAGCTCAGGGCGTAGCTTTGGGCGTTGAAGTGCGCCTCGCCCAGGAAGGCGGGGATCAGCGCCAGCAGCAGCAGCGCGATCAGCCACGGCGCATAGGCCGCGAGCCCGGCGGCGAAGCTTGCCACCGTCACCGCGTCCTGCGCCTGGCCGAACATCTGGCTGATCAGCGTCGTGCGCCCCGCGGTCTGCCGCCGGGCGCGGTCCAGCTTGTCCTGCAGCTCGCTGTCCTCGAAGTCTTCCAGGTCGAGCGTCGCCGCGTGCCGCATCAGCCGGATGCTGGATTCGTTGGTGAACCGCTCCGCCAGCAGCGCGTCCACCAGCGACACCACCCGGCCCAGCAAGTCGGTCAGCACCGCCAGGCCCAGCTCCGCCAGGAGCAGCAAGGCGAGCCGCAGCAGCAGGCCGCTTGCGACCCACGCCGCCGCGTCGGCCGGGCGGCTGGGAAGCTGCGACAAGTGCAGCACCTCGTCGATGATCAGCTTGCCCAGGAACAGCACCGCCACCGGCAGCAGCGCCCGCACCAGCCGGAGCGCCAGCGTGGCCGCGGTCAGCGCCGGGCTGGTGCGCCAGATCAGCGCGAGGAACGGCGGCAGGGTGCGCAGCGCGCCCAGGCGTGCCCGCAAGGACGGGCGAGGGGGGTCGATCGGCGACATTGGGGGCTTGTTCCTGCATCGCGCCGCCTTGGCAAGCCCGCGATGGATCGCCAGGTGCCGGGTCAGCCACCCGAGCGCGCTGCAAAGGAACTCCTGCCATGTCCCGCCTCTCGCCCGACGCCCCGTTCGGGCGCGCCGAAGCCCGCGTCGTCCTGCTGGAAGGCATCAGCGCCAGCGCCGTCGAGCTGTTCGCCGCTGCCGGCTACACGGACGTCCAGCGGCACGCCAAGGCGCTGGAAGGCGCGGCCCTGGCCGAGGCCGTGCAGGGCGCGCCCATCATCGGCATCCGCAGCCGCAGCCAGCTTTCGAGCGCCGTGCTGGCGGGCGCCGGGCCGCTGATGGGGGTGGGCTGCTTCTGCATCGGCACCGACCAAGTGGACCTCCAGGCCGCCCGCGCGCTGGGCATCCCGGTGTTCAACGCCCCGTTCAGCAACACCCGCAGCGTGGCCGAGCT
>CAXUIQ010000252.1:5144-6256 GCA_964250815.1 uncultured Acetobacteraceae bacterium | reverse complement strand
GCCCGGTCCGGTGCCTCTAAGCATCATCCTGCGGAGCGTGCTCACGCGCAGCAGATGAAATGATGCGTCTTCAACAACTCCTAAGCGGGCATTCATGGCCCAAGCCACGAAAGCCTGCTTAGGCTTCTGCATGGACTTCGCTCCGCAGGGCCTGGCTGTCGGGCGGCGCGGGGACGCTTGCCTTCCCGTGCTTCCGCTCCTCGATGCAGAGCAGCCAGTTCGCGTAAAGCTGAACGGCCGGCCCGTGCCAGTCATGCGGCGGCGTCCACCCGGCCAAGGCGTCCGGCAGCCGCTCGATCAGGGCCGGGTCCCGGGTCCGCAGCGCCTCGGCGCGGAAGGCTTCGAGCGCACCCGCCGTCCGCCCGTCGAAATAACCCCGCAGCAGGCCGGGATACGTGTCCCGCTCGCCGGCGAGGAAGCGCGAAACATCGCGGCGGTATTCCAGGAGCAGCGCCATCGGATGGTATTCCGGGTGGCCTTGCAGGAACACGGAAAGGCCCCGTCCCTCCTTGACGAACATGTCGGCGCCGATGCCGGGCAGGCGCGAGACGATGCGGTAGCCGTGCGAGGCCAGCACGGGTTCCGGCAGGTCGTTGTAGCGGGTCTGCGGAACGCGCCAGCACGGCGGCAGCCCGGCCGTGAGGGCATGGCCGGCGGCCTTCTCGCTGTCGAACACGCCCGACAGCTTCCAGCCGAACGGCTGCCGCACGATGCCGTGGGCACGGAGCACGGCGGCTTGGGCCGCCAGGCACGTCCAGACCGTCGAGGCGGCGCGATCCTCCGCCCAATCGACCAACTGCGCCAAGCCGGGCCAGTAAGGCTCATTTTCCAGGACGGGAGCGCGCGGCTCCGAGCCGGTCACGACCAGGCCGTCGAACTCGCCGTCCCAGAGCTGCCCGATGTCCTCGTAGGACAGGGCGACATAGGCCCGGCCGGCCTCGCCGCGCGGGATGCCCGGCAAGGAGAACAGGCGGAGGCGGACCGTCCGGCTGCCGGACATGGCCGACGCGGCTGACAGCAGCTCGCGGAACTGGCGCTCCGTCGCGCGGAGCGCCGCGTCCGGCATGTTGTTGACCAAGGCGAGGGTGATCGGGGCGGGCGGGGCCGGGGCG